>DATMPR010000209.1:0-12345 GCA_035567575.1 Bacteroidia bacterium | reverse complement strand
TTTTATTAGGCTTGAGCAGAGAAAATTTACTGTCCGTTTCTTTTCTTTTTTCATTTCAATTGTGCCAGCTTCTATTGCGGTTTCGTTTGCTTCTTTTTCAAAAAACGACTTTTTTCTTACTTTAGTTCCGCTTCTTTCCGTAATAACGCTTACTCTTTGTATTCTTCCGATAGAAATAAAATTCACTTTGCTATTTGCTCTTTTAACTTTTTTGGCGGCATTAACTTCTATTATTTTTGCTATCGCGGCACATTCAAATCCATTAAGGCATTATCTGCCATTATTATTTGAAAGTTAATTATTCGTTAGTGGGTGCTATTTCTTAAACCATTTCCTTCTTAAGGAATTTTGCAGTATGACCGATCTTGGTCTTTATCAACTCCTCCGGCGTTCCGGTAAACAAAACTTCTCCGCCGCCTCTGCCGCCTTCGGGACCAATGTCAATTAAATGATCGGCTACTTTTATGATATCCATATTGTGTTCAATTACCAGAACCGTGCTGCCATTATCTACCAAACGGTTTAATACTTCCAATAAAATTCTTATGTCTTCAAAATGTAAACCAGTTGTGGGTTCATCTAAAATATAAAAAGTGTTTCCTGTATCGCGTTTACTTAATTCAGTTGCTAATTTTACACGCTGTGCTTCACCGCCGCTTAGAGTTGTTGCTTGTTGTCCGAGTGTAATGTAGCCCAAGCCAACATCCTGCAACGTTTTTATTTGACGGTAAATTTGCGGAATGCTTTCAAAATATTCGCAGGCCTGATCGATCGTCATGTTTAATACATCACTAATGGATTTTCCTTTAAATCTTACTTCCAATGTTTCGCGGTTGTAACGTTTGCCGTTGCATTCATCGCAATTCACATAAACATCCGGCAAAAAATTCATCTCAATGGTTTTTACACCCGCACCGCCGCAAGTTTCACAACGACCGCCTTTTACGTTAAAAGAAAACCGTCCGGGTTTGTAGCCGCGGATCTTTGCTTCGGGCAAATTCGCAAATAGGTTTCTTATTTCACCAAACACATTCGTATATGTTGCAGGATTACTGCGGGGCGTACGGCCAATGGGAGATTGATCTATCTCAATTATTTTATCAATATTATCAATTCCTATAATGGATTTGTAGGCCAAAGGTTTTTTTTCCGCATTATAAAAATGCGCGGAAAGAATTGGATACAACGTTTCATTGATCAAACTTGATTTACCGCTGCCGCTCACGCCTGTTACACAAATAAATTTTCCCAGAGGAAAATCAACAGAAACATTTTTAAGATTATGTCCGGTGCAGCCTTTTAAAGATATTTTTTTTTCGTTTCCTTCGCGGCGCTTCTTTGGAATTTCAATTTTCTTTTTACCATTGATATATTGAGCAGTAATAGTATTTAATTTCAACATCTCCTTTGGTGTGGCTCCTAAAACAACTTTACCGCCATGCACTCCCGCTCCCGGACCAATATCAATAACATAATCACTCTCAACGATCATTTCTTTATCGTGTTCAACAACAATAACAGAATTACCAACATCACGTAAATTTTTTAATGCTTCAATTAAACGCATGTTATCGCGTTGATGCAAGCCAATACTCGGTTCATCTAAAATATACAACACACCAACTAATTGCGAACCTATTTGTGTAGCTAAACGAATACGCTGTGCTTCTCCTCCACTTAATGAGCGCGATGAACGGTTTAACGTTACATAATCCAATCCAACTTCCAATAAAAAACCAATCCGCGCGCGAATTTCTTTCAAAACTTCTTTTGCAATAATATTTTGATGTTTACTGATGCGTTTTTCAATACCGGTAAACCAATCGTTTAAAATACTAATATCCATTTCGGATAATTGCGCGATATTTTTATCATCGATCTTAAAATACAACGCTTCCTTTTTCAAGCGAGTGCCATGACATTGCGGACAATCAATTTTATTGGTAAAACCCTGCACCCAGCGGTGTGCGGCAGGAGAAGGATTATCTTCCGCTTGTTTAATAATAAATGTAGCGATGCCTTCAAATGTTACAGTGTACCCCGCAGTGTTCGCATCTGATTTTATTTTTATGAGTTCATCGCTGCCGAATAAAATAGTGTTTACCGCTTCATCATTTAGTTCATCAAAAGGAGTATCCAGATCAAAATCGTGCAATTTACCAATGGCGGCGAGCTGCGTAAAGATCCAGCTTCCTTTTGCTTCACCAATTGGTGCGATCGCACCTTTTTTAATTGATAGTTTTGGATCGGGAACAATTTTTTTAATATCGATCTCGGAAATTTGTCCGAGCCCGTTACATTTCGTACAAGCACCATAAGGCGAGTTGAATGAAAATAAATTCGGAGCGGGCTCATCATAAGAAATTCCTGTTGTTGGACACATTAACAAACGTGAAAAGAATACAGCTTTGACTCCTTTCCGACCCTCCCCAAGAGGCAGGGAGCTTTTTCCGTTTTTTTTCGGCTTATCGTTTTTTTCAGTATGCTCCGAAACCATAATAGTTCCTTTGCCATGTTTCATTGCAGTTTGCAGAGATTGGATCAAACGCATTTTTGAAGCGGCGTTAATTTCAATTCTGTCAACCACGATTTCAATATCGTGAATTTTGTAACGGTCGATCTGCATTTTTGGTACAATATCTTTTATCTCACCATCGATCCGAATCTTTGTAAAACCTTTTTTACGCACCTCTTCAAACAATTCGCGGTAATGTCCTTTGCGTCCTTTTACAACCGGCGCCATTAAATTTATTTTTTGATTCTTATATTTCTGTAAAATAAGGTCAACTATTTGTTCATCGCTGTATCGAACCATTTTCTCTCCGGTTTCATACGAGAAAGCATCTGATGCACGGGCAAATAATAAACGAAGGAAATCATAGATCTCGGTAATTGTACCAACTGTTGAACGCGGATTTTTGTTTACAGTTTTTTGTTCAATTGAAATAACAGGACTTAATCCCGAAATTTTATCTACATCCGGTCTTTCTAAACTTCCTAAAAATTGCCGCGCGTAAGAAGAGAAACTTTCAATATAACGGCGCTGTCCTTCAGCGTAAATGGTATCGAAAGCCAGAGATGATTTTCCGCTCCCGCTTAAACCGGTTATAACAACCAATTGGTTCCGTGGAATGGTCAATGAAATATTTTTAAGATTGTGCTCGCGCGCTCCAATTATTTCAATTACTTCTTCGCCAACAACGGTGTACGGCTCTTCTTCCTGTAACTTAGTTTCCAATTTTATTTTTTTTCAATTTTATAATTATTTTTTGGCCGCTAACAACTTCTGTTGTTTCGTTAATGCCGTTCCATTCCCTTAGCTCCCTTTCGCTCACCTCATAAAATTCGGCAATATCTTTTAATTTTTCATTTTCCTTTGCCAAATGGTTAATAACATTTTCGTCGGTTATCTTTAAGGAATCGTTTATGGCCAACTGAACTGAATTTGAATCTATTATCGTGCTTTTCATCAGATCAGCATAATAATAAGAGTAATCGGCATTGGCTTTTTTAGGAATTTTGAACTCAAACACATGCCCATCAGGGTTATTGAGTCTATCATCGAGGAGCCACGGATTAAATAATCTCAACAAAGTAACATTGCAATTAAAGTTCTTAGCAAAATGATTCAAATCAGTTATAGAAGAATCAACCTTCACTATTTTTACAGGAACTTTTGAATAGTAGTTGAGGGTTTTCTTTTTTAATCCTAAATTTTCGGGATTAGAAAAAAGTGTTTTATAAGCCAGGATCCGGTAAATAAAACTTCCCGTTTCGCGGTTCAGCAACAGATCATAATAATTATTTGTGTTTTGTTTTGCTAACGCGTTTTGCAATCCACCTACCCCTAAATTATACGCCGCAGCTGTTAATGTCCAATTTTTAAAAATGCTAAAAGCATACTTGATCAATTTACATGCAACACGGGTTGATTTTTCTACATCGAGACGTTCATCCACATTATCATTCACAACTAAACCATAATGTCTGGCTGTTGAAGGCACCAATTGCCAAAATCCGGCTGCTCCCATTGGGGAAATGGCGTTTGATAAATGACTTTCAATTACGGCCACATATTTAAAATCATCAGGAACTCCTTCTTTTTTTAAGATAGGTTCTATATATGGAAACCATTTTTGTGCTTTGGAAAATAAATATCCCGCATTACTTTTCCATTCTTTATTTTTAAAGAATTCTTTCTCTAAATTATCTTTTAAAGCATAATCATTAGTAGGAATTTTTTCTTCGCAAAAAGAAAGGTTACGCGGAATGTTCAAACCAAATACACTGAAATTATTATCGCGGTACGAAGGATAGTTATCGCCGGAGTTTTTTTTAAAATAAATAAAAGTAAATTGAAGCAAACAAACAGCCACAAACGAAACTGCTATCCGCCAATAATTTTGGCGGAGAAAATTTAAACCTGTTTGAAGGAATTTACTTAGCAATTTTCTTAATTTTTGTATTTATATACAAAGCTAAGAATACAAGAATAATGTAGGAAATACTTATCCAAAAAAGAACATTTGAATATGTTAAAACCAAATTATAAGCTAAAAATACACCAATAAGCGAGATCACAAAATACAAAATGGCTATGCTTTTTTCGGTTACGCCTTTAAAAAACAAATGGTGGGTGGTGTGATCTTTACCACCAATAAAAGGTGAATTACCTTTCAATAAACGGTTAATTACAACTGTAGCAGTATCTACGATCGGTAATAAAAACACCAGACCAACAATTGCAAAATGATAAAACTGTTCGTTGGTGTCAATTAAATTTTGCGGGAAATTATTCCAGCAAAAATGAATGGCCACAGAACCCATGAATACGCCCAAAAACTGACTGCCGGTATCGCCCATAAACATTTTTGAGGGATGAAAATTATAAATTAAAAATCCGGTTAGCGAAGCCAAAACTCCAATAGAAAGTATAGAGAACGGATGCAGCATTTGCTTTAGCGATGCATTCACTAAAATAAAAAACACGCAGGCTGTAATGGAAGTAATGGTAGTGATGGCATCCATATTATCGAGCATGTTGATAGAGTTCATAACACCAACGATCCACAAAATAGTAAGCAAATAATTAAACAGGTCGTTCTCAAATATTTTTATGTAAGTTCCCGTAAATAACAACACCAAAGCACAGGTTATTTGTGTTAAGAATTTTAAAAGCGGTTGCGTATTAAAAGCATCATCTGCTAATCCCATTAAGAAAGCCATTGTGCAAACTGCAAGTATTCCTGTTAAACGGATGCGATAAGCTGTATCGAGTGTTTGAACTAGATTAATGAAGATATACGATAACAAGAATACAACGAAAAAAGAAATACCTCCTAAAGATGGTTTGATATTTGGATTCCAGCGGACCTGATCGGCTTGCTTGCCGCGCATGCCTAAAGTTTGAGCAAATTTTAAAAGAATATTATTTACAAGAACTGAAAATATGAAACAGATAAAAAAGAATACTATTAAAAGTAACGGAGTATTTTCTAAAAAATTCGGCATTAGAATAAGCTGTTAAACGCTTTAAAATCTTTTCCGCTAATATCCTTTTCAGATAGCAATGGATCTTGTACGTTCCATTTTACACTAATGGTCGGATCGTTCCATTTAATGCTGTCTTCAGAGGCTTTATTGTAAAGATTAGTGCATTTATAAGAGAAAATAGTGTTATCACGCAAAGTTAAAAAACCATGCGCAAAACCTTCCGGAATATACATCATCGTTTTATTTTCTTCTGTTAACTCAGCGCTAAAATATTTTCCATACGCAGGAGAATTTTTGCGGATATCAACTGCTACATCAAGCACAGCGCCCGTAATAACGCGAACTAATTTACCTTGCGCGTAAGGCGGATTTTGAAAATGCAAACCGCGTAACACTCCTTTGTGTGAAAGCGATTGATTATCCTGAACAAAATTTAAATTCAATCCGTTTTTGGTAAACAGATCTTTATTATAGCTTTCGAAAAAATAGCCTCGTGCGTCGGCAAAAACCTTTGGTTTAATAACCCACAAACCTTCTATACCGGTATCAATGAGCTCCATTACTTTTTGAATTTGTTTTTATTTTTTTTCTTCAGATCTCCTTCATCGGCATAATAGCCGGAGCCATATCCGTAACCATAACCGTAACCATAACCGTAACCATAGTTATAACCGTAATTACTTTTCTTAATATCTACACCATTTAAAACAATGGATAAATGCTGAATGCTATTTTCATTTCTTAATCTGTCAATGATCTGCGCGAAATTTTTCCGCGAATACTCTGCACGGAAAACGTAGATAGGATAATCAGCATGACGCAGCGTTAATAAACCATCAGTAACTAAACCAACCGGAGGATTATCTATGACCACATAATCAAATTTTGTTTTTAGATACTGAACTACTTCCAAAAGTTTCGGACTCATAATTAATTCGGAAGGATTTGGCGGAATTGGTCCAGCCGTAATGAACTTCAAATGCTGCATGGAGCTTTCGTGAAAACATTCATCAACAGTTGTAATGTTGGTTAAAATTGTACTCATTCCTTTATCATTGCTCACCTCAAACCCACGATGGATCTTAGGCTTCCGCATGTCAAGGTCAATGATAATTACTTTCTTTCCGCTAAAAGCAAGGATACCCGCAATATTAATGGCAACGAATGTTTTTCCTTCACCTGAAATGGTTGAAGTAATGGAAATAACTTTTGGCCCTTCTGTATTATTAATAAATTGCAGGTTGGTCCGGATCGTCCGGAATGCTTCGGCAATGAGCGCCTTCGGATTTTTATCTACAATTAATTGCGATACAGGAATATTTTTATCAAATTTTGGAACAATACCTAGCGTGTTAATGTTAGCGCTGGTATGACGGATAATTTCGTTAAGTGAAGTTATTTTATCGTGCACAAAATATCTTCCTAAAACAAATATTAAACAAGCCAATATAAACGAAACTAAGGCAACCGAGATCGCGTTTCTTCTGCTTGGTGAAACCAAAGCTCCCGGACCCATTGCACTCTCCAAAATAATATTTTGAGAAACAAATCCTGATTTCGCAATTGAATATTCAGTTTTTTTCTCGAGGAGCATCGTATAGTATTTTTCGCTGATAGAGTAAACACGCATTAAACGCGTCAGCTCTACTTCATCCTCCGGCCTCGAATCATTCATGTATTTGTATTCTGCCGCCTTTTCAGATAAATTTTTATATCTGCTTTTATATTTTACCCGCACTGCATCCAAACTTCTGAGCAATAATTGCTTCTGAGTATTGAGTTGATGTCTTATGAGTTTTATGTTTTCGGAATTTGGTGTGACCTGATAAAGGAGATTTTCTTCTTCTACAAGTAACTTCTGAATAGTGGAAATAACTTCTTTTATCATTGGTTCGTCTTCAGTACCGGCTAAGAGCGAAACCAACTGATAAGTATCTATACTTTTGTTTTGGGCAATGTTAACCTGAATTTCGTCCAGCATTTTTTCTTCCATCTCCACATGTATCATTTGATCTTCAAGGGTTGAATAACGCAACATATTAGCGTTGATCACGACATCTTTCTCGTCTACTTTTTTATCTTTTTTAAACTTTTGCAAATTATCTTCGGAACCCTTTAAATCTTTAAATACTAACTCTAATTGTCCATTGATAAAAGAAAGTATTTTCTCAGAACTCTGACTTTTACGTTCAACATCATAATCCAAATATTCGTTAGCAACTGTATTTACAATATCTTTCGATTTTTTAGCATTTGGATCTTTAACTGTGATCAAAATAGTTTTAGCGAGGTCACTTAAAAGTTTAATATCAACTTTACTTTGCAGTTCAGAAGTTACAACATCAAGATTTCTTAAAACGAAATAGCATTTATTCGCTCTTACAGCATCAGCTATTTTGCTTTTTTCAAAATCGTTATTTAAATAAACAGTAATATCAAAATCAGTACCGATAAGTTTCGAATTTGTAAAAAACTTTACCGTTCTTGTAACGGTACCATAAGGATAAGTGACTTCACCGCCGGAAAGATCGGGCAAAAATGTAATGTAAAAATTCTTGTTATACAGACTTTCGTCTTTTAATTTTACATTTACTTTGTAAGGAGAGTTCATGTATAACTCATCACTCTTAAAAGTGCCTTCAATAAAATAACTTGCTTCTATCTGAAGTTTAGACACCACCCTTTCAATAAATTTTTTTGAGCGGATCAACTCCATTGCTTCAGCAATTTTATTATTATTGGCCTCGATCTGATTTAATTCCAGGATCTTATTTGCGTCATTATTATCATTAACCTGCAGTTTAGATTTAGATTCATAAATTGGCTGAGCGTATCTCAAGTAAAGAAATGCAGAAGTAAAAATAAGCACGAAGAATATAGCAATGTAATACTTGCTTTTAAAGAACATGTGCAAAAACAAACTAAGATCGATACTGCTGCTAAAGCGTTCGACCCGTTCTTTATAACGGTCTACATCAGTATCTACTTTTGCGTTTAGCACTTACCTAACTTTAAATAAACTATAAATTAAAAATGTTGTAGATATTAATGTTACCAACGGTGTTAACTCGGTAACCAATGTGCGGCCAAGTCTGTAACGTTGCTCTACATAAATAATATCGTTTGATAATACTCTTGCGTTACCGGCAGCTAAACCTTCTATCTTAGATAAATCCATAAGGAAAATCTCCGGTTTCGAGCTTCTGTAATTCCGTATTAATTTTACCTTGTACGCTTTTCCATCATCCGCAATCCCTCCTGAGAGGGCAATAACTTCCAAAACTGTAGTATTATTATTAAGCAGAGGAATTACTTTCGCAAGCCCGCCACTACCAGGGAAAACAATTACCCGTTTATTAGTTACCTTAACATTTGCAAATGGTTTTACATAATACTCGGAATATTTTTCTTCGAATAATTTTTCGGTTTCCCGAATTGTTAATCCCTCAACTTTTACATAACCAACCATTGGTAATTTTACCTGTCCATCACTTTCAACCAGAACTTCATAATCAGTTCTGTATTGCAAATTAGCCTGGTTTGCTAAGTCAACCAATTTGTAACCATCGTTTGTTGTAACTCTAAATGTTAATTGATCATTTGCAGAAAGCACATAATTCAGTGTTGCTATAGAATCATTTAATTTATCATAAACGAAATCTTTCTTTGTTTTCAACATTAAGTTTGGCCTGAAAATTTTGCAGGATGAAAAACAAAGTAAAAAAACCGGAAATAAAATTAACAGTTTGCGCATAGAAAGGTTTTTACAAAGATAAAGTTTTTTGTGACAAAATACTAAAAAACAGGGCTTTACCGCGGATATTCAATCCTAACATGGTACATATTCATAAGCCGCTTTTTAAATATTTTCTTCACTGTAGTGATATCTTTAAAGGTAATTTCAGCATTAATTAGCTGATTTTCGCTTATTTTATAGTCAATAATACGGTCAACCAGCTCATTTATCGCCAAAGCATCGTATTTTTTAAGGGCTCTTGAGGCGGCCTCTACTCCATCAGCCATCATTAAAACTGCAGTTTCTTTGCTGAAAGGTATTGGTCCGGGATACCTAAAAACTTCCTCATTTATTTTTTCGCCCTTATGCTCAATTTTAAAATTATTAAGGAAAAAGCCTGCAGTGGTTGTGCCGTGATGTGTGCGTATAAAATCGATCACCGCATCCGGTAATTTATGGGCTTTCGCTTTTTCAATTCCCTTTATCACATGAGCGATTATAATTTTAGCGCTTTCCTCCGGTAATATTTCGGTGTGCGGATTTACTTCGCCGGTTTGATTTTCGGTAAAGTAACGGGGATTATCAATTTTACCGATATCATGATACATTGCTCCTGCCCTTATTAAAAGCGCATTTCCTCCAATATGAAAAATGGCTTCCTCAGCTAAATTTGCAACTTGCAGTGAATGTTGAAATGTGCCCGGCACTTTAAGTGATAATTCGCGAAGCAGCGGTGTATTAAAATCGCACAGTTCCATTAATGTAAAATCAGAAATGAATCCGAAAATTTTCTCCGCTAAAAAAATAAACGGATAAGTTAATAAAATTAAAAGCGAGCTGGCGACTACCGGCAGATACATTATTTTTTGTGATAAAATTTTTTCAGTACCCATTAATAAATTAAAAGAAATAAAAGCCGATGCGTAAAAAAATAAAACAACCAGAGCTGAGATCAATAATTCTTTTCTGTTTCTCATTTCTACGACACTGAATATAGTTCCCATGCCGGTAATTAATTGTATAAAGACAAACTGAAATTTATCCGATGTGAAAAAAGAACAAAACAATATGGTAATTAAAAAAGTAAACAAAGCCGTTCTGCTGTCAAAAAATATCCTGACCAAAATTGGTATCAATGCAAATGGAAGTGAAAAGAAAAACAAAACACCTTGCGGAGCAGTTATACTTGAAATAATTACAGCAGATACTACAACAATAAAAATAAAAGTTACCTGACGGGCCTGACCAAAAATATTTTTCCGGAAAAAAGCAAGGTACAACATTAAAATTCCTAATAACAATGCGCTGATAATTAATTTGCCAATGAAATTCCGGAAGTCGCCATCGGTTGTGCGGCCTTGCGATATAAGATACTCGCTAATGATTTCTCTTTTTTCAGGTGTTATTTCGTCTAAATAACTAATCAATACATCGCCATTATTAAAAGCAGTTTTATATACTGAAATATGGTCGAGACTATTTTTTAGTGTGGCTTCAGAAAGCTGTTTATCGTAAAAAACTGTTATTGCTAAATACTTAATACAGTTTTCGAGGATCTTTTCTTTTTCAGATCCGTTAACTAAAGCACTTTGAAAATAATTAACTGCTTTATCAACGGTGAAAAAATCAGGATATCGAGTTTGCATTGCTTCACCGTTTTTTACTACGTAAATTGTATTGTGTAAATCACTCTCCTCCATTCTTTCGATAACACCATTTGCGTAAACACTATCTAAAAGTAATTTTGTTTTTTTATAGGAAAAATTACCTGGAGATTTTTTTATTAATTCATTAAACTCAGCTAATTTTGCATCGCGCTCTTTGTTGTTTTCCTTAAAATACAATGGAGAAGATCTTGTGATAGAACTTTGTTCCGATCTTATTTCAGCATCGGATTTTTGTAAATAAAAATCTTTTTCAGCAACCAAATTTTTATAAGGCCATATTTTTAATCCTTTAATTGAATTTAAAGAGTAAGTATATTTTGAAGGCAATAAAAATGAAATGATCAGTATTGAAAATACATACAATACAATTTTGTATACCAACGAATGTTTATCGCGTATTAGGTTGAGTAAATTCACTTATACAAAGTAAAAACTTAGCGCATTACTTAAAGTGGACAGGGACTTATCTTATTAACAGAACCGTTTTAATTAAAGGAGTAAACATACTGAATGCTCGTTGTGCGCGGCGCTTCAATTTTCATTGGACGTAACGAATAATCGGCATTGAGCAGATTACTTACAATAAATGAAATTTTATGTCGCTCAGTTGCCCTGAATCCTAAACGGAAATCAATAACCTCAAAACCAAAATGCGTGCGCCAGTAATTTGTAGCTTTAATCTGATAAAAAAAGTTAGAGGCGTTGGATGTCAATTGTTCCAGATCAACAAATGCTTTATCAATATTTTGCATGCGGCTGTAATATCTATAGCTAAAACCAACTGAGAATTTATAGATCCTCACCTCAATATCCGACTTAAACATATGCTTAAATCTGTATTTCAAAATATTATCGGTAGTATCCATACTTGCTTTTTTGTAACTTAAAACTGAGCCGGGACCTAAACCGCCAATAGCTTGAGTGCGAGCATACACACTATCGGGAGTTAAACAAACAGGTTCTACATAAGTGTAACCGATCAAAGCTGTAATTCCGAATTTTTTATTGGTTTCAGTAGAACTAACAGCCATCGAAACATCAATTCCCCTAACTCTTGAATCGCCTGTATTTAAAAATTTAAAGCCAATTAAAGCAATGCTTGGATCCCACACTCCAAATAAATATTCAATTGTGTTTTTATAACGCTGTTCAAAACCTGCAATATCCAAATAGCCGCGAACACCTCCAATTTTAAATCCTTGTTTAACCCCCATCTCAAAACTTTTACTTGTCTCAGGTTTTAGATCAGGATTAGGAAACACACCAAACAAACCTGCTTTGGTTGTAATATATCTTTCCGTAATAGTTGGATATCGGAAACCTTGTCCGTACGATGTTCTAACCCAAGTACCTTTCAAAACCTGCAGACTTGCTCCTGCTCTGAAAATTGGCGCGACCACACTTTGCAAATTATTCATTTTAAAATATTCGTAGCGCACACCACCGGAA
>DATMPR010000208.1:0-3825 GCA_035567575.1 Bacteroidia bacterium | reverse complement strand
ACATTCACTTATACAGTTTCTTTTAATACCGTTTTTGTTCACGCGAATTTTAATGGAGGTTCTACAAACTATTATTGGAACTTTAACGACCCCTTAAACCCTCTCACAAGTAATAGTACCGGCAGAGACACGATACATGTTTTCAGGGATTCAACCGCGCAATATATTGTAAGTTTAACAGTTGTTAATCAATGCGGGCCGCGTTTTTATTCTGATACCGTACAAATAAATTCGTCAAAAATTCCTTTGCAATTGCCATCAGGTTTAACTTTCACTTCCAATTTAGCCATTGTGCCAAACCCGGTTGAAAACAATGAACTCAATGTTTTTTATGATTCGTTTACTGATTCGGATTTTCTGGTAAATGTATATAATCCTTTGGGACAAATTGTGTTTGAGGAATATTATACTTTCCTATCGGGCATAAATGGATTTAAGGTTAGTACGATCGGTTTTGCGAAAGGCTTATACATCATCACAATTTTTTCTGACAAGACTTATGCCAGAAGGAAATTTGTTGTGCAACATTAGAATTATTTTTTAGGGAAATAATTGGTTTAATTAAAACACCGAAGCAAGAGTTACAATGGATGCTGCGCAATATGGAATATTCAGCAACGAAATTTCTATCGGACATCGTAATAGGAAATAAGTTTTGTGAATCTGTGATTATACTAAATCAATTCACCAAATTAACAAAGCCGCCATCAACTTCAACTTCTACCGGGTTTTGTGTAAGATCTTTTAGAACTGGAATATTTAATTTTACAGGATCAATATCAAAAAGAATATCGAGCTTCAAAGTTTTACTTTCGGTTTTGTCGGCGTAATTAACGGATTGTACAATTATGTTGCAGTTCTGGGAATTGCCGTTCAAAGAAATAATTCCGGAAAAAGTTCTATCCTTCTTATCATTAGTTCCGCTAACCAATTCATTTGCTTGTCCAACATAATTCCCTTTAAATAAAACGATCTGATCTTTTAAATCATCAAACTTATCATCCAAATTACCTTTTCCGGTTACAATGGAGCTTATATCCAGTTTAAAAATAAACTCACCGGTACCGGAATTATAGATCATAAATGTTTTCATAACCTGGGCATCGGCTATAGTATCTTTGCCTTTCTCAAATTCCAGTGAACTTGTGCAGCTTCTGTATATCTGCGCTTTGCAATTTATTGAACCGAAAAAAAATCCTAAATAAACTAATATCTTGAATAGAAATTTCATAATTTTTAATTCAGTTTAAAGGTATAATTATTTTTTGTATCGAATTATGACCAAACTCAAATCGCATAGTTTTAATCAAACTAAGTTTAGGTATTTTAAAAGGAGACCGGTATTTAAAAATTTAATGGTGGCTTCGGACCAGATGCCTTCTATGTCGGCAGTTTGCAATCTACGTCTTTACCATCTAAATTAACATATTTCTTCCCAAAGCCCAAATTAACGTTATAAACCCTTCTTTTAAATCATACCATTTTTGATAAAATCTTACATCGGTAAGCTAATTTTCGTTTTGAGGTTCATATTGGTATTTTATTGGCCTTACTTTACCATATAATTTAAAACCAATCCTATGAAAAATAGTTTAAACTTAAAGATCTCCTTATTGTTTTTTATGGCTATCAGCATAGCTTCTAATGCAAATACCTTCAAAACAAATATTATGGAAAAAGATCCCAAATCAGCGGTTAAAGTAAAAAATTTGAAGAAAGATAAAGATGATCCAAAATTCAACTGGACCAGAAAATATTGCAAAAAGGTAACACCGCTTCCTTAGTCTAAAGATCGCAAAAATCAAGTTTTTACTTGCTTTTGCATTGTCCTAATAGTTATCGGAGCGAAATCTGTTACTTAAACCAAATTTAGCTTAGCGTACTTCAGTAACAACTTTTTCTCGCCGGTATTTAAAAAGTTAATGATGGCTTTGGCTTCCGGCCAGGCGCCTTCTATATCGAGGATCTGACCTTGTCCGAATTTTTCGTGTAATACTACATCGCCAATTTTTAAAGCTTTGTTGCTTGCAGTATCAACAGGGGTTGATGGATTTGTTTTTGCTAAACGGGAGTTCAGCGAAATTAAATTCTTTGGCGGCTGGAAATTTATTTTGGGTGTGATTTCCTTTTTCTTAAACTTACCAAACTTTTCAAATTTCACTTCTTTACTTCCGGTTTCGCTATAGCCTTTTCTGAAACTATCAAAAGTATCATCTGCAAATTCAGTATTTGTTTCTTCAGGCATTTCCATATATTGCACATCAATTTCCTCAATGAATCTGCTTGGTTCGCAATACAAAACATTTCCGTAACGGTAACGTGTTAGAGCGTAACTTAATGTCGCTTTTTTCTCGGCGCGTGTAATGGCTACATAAAACAAACGGCGCTCTTCTTCAAGATCGCTTCTGTTGTTCAATGACAATTGCGATGGAAATAAATTTTCTTCCAATCCTACCACATACACATAAGGGAACTCCAAACCTTTAGCAGCGTGGATAGTCATTAAACTTACTTTATCTTTATTTTCATCATCATCTGCGTCATCGGTTCCCGTAAGCAAAGTAATTTCCTGCATGAATTCATCCAGTGTTCTTATACCGGTGTCAATCTGCTGTGTGAACATATTGCTTTCATCGGTAGGTAAACTCAGCTTTGTAATTTCATTAAGTTCATCTTCCTGCGGCGTGCGTTCCGATTCCGAAAAATCTTTTATACCATTTAATAATTCCTGTATATTTTCGTAACGCGCAACACCTTCAACAGTTTTATCAGAATATAATTCTCTGACAATTCCTGCGCTGACTAAAATATGATTTCCCAATTCAAATGCATCTTTCAATGGTAACATTAGCGAATAAGATTTTATGCTTGTCACAAAATCGCCGATTTTAGAAGATATTCCTGCATTGATGCCCAAGTTAAAATCTTTCAGATTTTCTAAAACCGTCCACATGCTGATATCATGTTCAGCGGCTGCGACAATTATTTTATCAATGGTAGTTTGTCCGATACCGCGTGCGGGATAATTAATAATACGTTTTAAAGATTCATCATCATTATTATTGATCGTTAATCGAAAATAACCAAGCGCGTCTTTAATTTCTTTGCGCTGGTAAAACGAAATGCCGCCGTAAATTCTGTAAGGAATATTAAACTTCCGTAACGATTCTTCAAACGAACGAGATTGCGCATTGGTGCGGTACAAAATAGCAAATTGCGAATTCATCGCTTGCTCCTGCATTTTTGTTTCGAAAATAGACTGAACAATTTTTTGTCCTTCTTCGTTATCGGTTCCTGCACGGATCACTTTCATTTTTTCACCTTCAGCATTCTCGGTAAAAACAGTTTTCTTGAGTTGCTCTTTGTTTTTCGCAATAATATGATTGGCCGCGCCTACAATTACTTTTGTACTGCGGTAATTTTGTTCAAGTTTAAATGTTTTCAGATCGGGATAATCTTTTTCAAAGTTTAAAATATTCTGAATGCTTGCTCCCCGGAAAGCATAAATACTTTGTGCATCATCTCCCACAACACAAATATTCTGGAAACGCGCTGCTAATTGTTTGATGATAACGTATTGTGAAAAGTTCGTATCCTGATACTCATCCACTAAAATGTAACGGAACTTATTCTGGTATTTCAACAGCATATCCGGAAAATCACGCAACAACACATTCGTATTAAATAAAAGATCATCAAAATCCATCGCGCCCGATTTAAAATTACGCTTTTGGTAAGCCGTGTAAATTTGTCCAAGTAAAGGTTTGTGCGAAGATTGGTCTTCCGCCATCGTCACTGAATTATTATTATACGCTGCTGCTGATA
>DATMPR010000207.1:0-2957 GCA_035567575.1 Bacteroidia bacterium | reverse complement strand
GGATGCTTTGTCTGCTTTAATTCACCGCAGTAATGCTTATGAGTTTGGAAAAAAGATCTGCGAAAAATTAAAAGAATTAATTCCCCGCCAGCAGTTCGAGATTCCAATTCAAGCTGCCATAGGTGCTAAAATTATTGCGCGTGAAACCATTCGTGCGATCCGTAAAGATGTAACTGCAAAATGTTATGGCGGTGATATCAGCCGTAAACGTAAATTACTGGAGAAACAAAAAGAAGGTAAGAAAAAAATGAAGCAGGTAGGGAGTGTAGAAATTCCGCAAAGCGCATTTATGGCTGTACTGAAGCTTAATGATTAACGTAATAAAACCCCCATTTTCACGTTATATATAAAGTTTGAAAAATTTAAAGCTCATACTACTTCTAACGGTCTTCTTTTTAAAAAGCTATAGTCAGCATAGTGATGGCTATGGCGTCAACTTGCCAAACTTCTACAAAAACAAATTACATTTTGGTTTTATGTTGGTGGTAAATCATACCGATTTCAGAATTCACACGACTAACATTGCTGCCTTTCCGGATACAGTAATGGATGGTATTCGGTATAAAATAAGAACTGTTTACCCTAAAGGTGATCCCGGTTTTGCTCTGGGAATTGTTTGCGATACAAGATTACATGAATATTTACGGCTTCGCTTTACACCGAGTATTAGTTTTGCTTCGCGTTCGTTAGAATATACTTTAGAAAACTCCAAACACGATAGTTCAAAAATTTATGTAAAAAGTGTAGAGTCTACTTTTTTAATTTTTCCGCTTGAAGCTAAATTCCAATCCAAACGTTTAGGGAATTTTAGTGCATACGTAATTGGCGGCGGCGGTTATACATTAGATCTAGCATCGAATAAAAAAGCGGCTAATGTTGGCAGCGGCACTAACCGTTTGGATGATGCCGTTAGAATTAAACGTGATGATTTAATTTGGAGCGCCGGAGCAGGAACGGATTTTTATTTAACCTATTTTAAGCTCGGACTGGAAATTAAAGTATTGCAAGGCACTAAAAATTTAATATATCGCGACAATAATATTTTTTCAAAAAGTGTAGATAAAGTTAACTCACGTATGGTGGTGTTTTCTATTACTTTTGAGGGATAATGTCAAGTCGAACGGAGTCGAGACTTTTTGATAACTAATACTGAGAGATAACCCTACGACAAGCTCAGGGTGACTCAAAATTCTAAATAAATTAATGAGGGATAAAAACCCTTCTTATCAATATGAAAAAAACGATCCAACTGCAGTTACCTCCTAAGGTAGCTTACGCCGAACAGCTTCTTAAAGAAGAAATAGCTCTTCAACTTTCTTTAAAACCTTCTGATCAATTTTCAATCCGACCCGTAAAACGCAGTATTGATGCACGTGGTAGAAACATAAAAGTAAATTTAACTGTTGATGTTTTTATTAACGAGAACATTCCTGAATTTAACTATGATCCAAATTACAAACTAAGCACTAAACACTCACCACTAACCACTATCATCGGTTGTGGTCCTGCTGGATTATTTGCCGCTTTACGTTGTTTAGAATTAGGAATAAAACCAATTATTATTGAACGCGGTAAAGATGTCCAAAGCAGGCGCCGCGATCTGGCTGCTATTAATAAAGAACATATTGTAAACCCTGAAAGTAATTATTGCTTTGGCGAAGGCGGTGCGGGAACTTACAGCGATGGTAAATTATATACGCGCTCAACCAAACGCGGAGATGTAGATAAAATTTTGAAAACATTGGTTTATCATGGTGCATCTGAAGAAATTTTGGTAGACGCGCATCCGCATATCGGCACTAACAAACTTCCTCAAATAATTTCAAACATCCGCGAAACCATTTTAAAATTTGGCGGCGAAATTTATTTTGAACATAAATTAACTGATATTGTGTTTGAAAAAAATGAAGTTAAAGAAATTACAGTTTTAGATCTGAAAACAAATTCCGCTAAAACATTTCCAATTCAAAAATTAATTTTAGCAACCGGACATAGCGCAAGAGATATTTATGAATTACTAAACAAAAAAAATATTTTAATTGAAGCGAAGCCATTTGCCATGGGCGTACGCGCTGAACATCCCCAGGAATTGATCGACCGCATACAATACCATTGCGGTTCATTAACTGAAGTAAATGAAAAACGCTCTTATTTACCCGCATCAAATTATAGTTTTGCGCAACAGGTTGATGGTCGCGGTGTATATTCGTTTTGCATGTGTCCGGGTGGAATTATTGCACCTTGCGCTACAGCGCAAGAAGAAGTTGTTACTAATGGTTGGTCGCCCAGCAAACGCAACAACCCTTATGCAAACAGCGGTATTGTTCTTGGTTTTGATCTGAAAGATTTTGAACCTTATAAAAAATTTGGCGCTTTAGCAGGATTAGAATTTCAAAAACAATTAGAGTACAATGCATGGATTCATGGCGGTAAAACACAAACTGCTCCCGCTCAACGCTTGCAGGATTTTGTAAATAATAAGTTAAGTTCTTCTTTGCCCGATTGTTCTTATCAGCCCGGACTAAAATCTGTAATGATGAATGAAGTGTTGGGAAAATTAATTGGCAATTCGTTACAGCAAGGCTTTAAAGCTTTCGGAAATAAAATGCGCGGTTATTTAACTAATGACGCTTTAATTGTTGGTGTTGAATCGCGCACATCAACTCCCGTAAGAATTCCCCGCGATAAAGAAACATTGCAGCATCCGCAATTAAATAATTTATTTCCTTGCGGTGAAGGCGCAGGTTTTGCGGGTGGCATTGTAAGTGCTGCTATTGACGGCGAACGTTGCGCTGAAGCAAAATAAAAAAAGGCCCCTCATTTCTGAGAGGCCTTTAATGGTATTTATTTTTTGGTTACTGAGCTTGTCGAAGTATTTCTTAATCCACTTTAGATTGTCTCGGTAAACAATTTACATGGCCAACGTAATGATGGATATTTCCTTCCAGATCTTTTAC
>DATMPR010000206.1:0-3895 GCA_035567575.1 Bacteroidia bacterium | reverse complement strand
TGTAAAATTAATTAAAGGCGGAATGCCCGCACAATATGGCGGAAGATTATCTTCTGTGCTCGATATCTCAATGAAAGAAGGTAACAACCAAACGTTTCATGTTACGGGTGGAATCGGGGTCATTGCATCGCGTTTAACTATCGAAGGTCCTATTAAAAAAGATAAATCATCTTTTATAATTAGTGCACGCCGGACCTATATTGACGTTTTATCAAAACCATTTTTTAAACCGGGTTCAGCTTTTGCAGGCACATCTTATTATTTTTACGATCTGAATGCGAAAATAAATTATAAATTTTCGGATAAAGACCGTGTTTTTTTAAGCGCTTATTTTGGCCGTGATATTTTTAAATTTAATAGTGTTGATGATGGTTTTAAAACTAATATTCAATGGGGAAATGCAACGGGATGCTTGCGCTGGAACCATTTGTTCAGTTCAAAACTATTTTCAAATGCTTCTGTTATTTATACAGATTATAATTTTTCATTTGGCGCTTTGCAGGATAATTTTGAATTAACTATCCGTTCAGGCATCAAAGACTGGAATTTTAAATATGATGTAAATTATTTTCCTAATCCCCGTCATAATGTAAAAGTAGGAGTTAATTATATTTTTCACACATTTGTTCCAACAAGTGTTTCTGCTCAGCAAGGTGATACAAAATTTGATTTAGGTAAGGTCATAAAATTATATTCGCATGATGCTGCTGTTTATGCAGGTGATGATTGGGATATAACTGAAAAACTGCGCGTGAATTATGGCTTGCGCTTTGGTTATTTTGCTCAAGTGGGTCCGTTCACGCGTTACAATAAAGATTTTTTAGGCCGTCCATCTGATACCACAGTTTATAGACCCGGTAAAAAGGTAATTGATTATAACGGTCTGGAGCCCCGCATCTCGATACGTTATGCGTTTACAAAATCATTTTCAATTAAAGCTTCATACACCCGCAATTATCAATACATTCATTTGGCAACTATGTCGTCGGTAAGTTTACCTACTGATGTATGGATGCCATGTACGGAAGTCATTAAGCCGCAAATATCAACACAATATGCATTAGGCGTTTTTAAGAATTTTAAAAATAATAATTACGAATCATCAATAGAAATTTATTATAAGGAAATGAAAAATCAGGTAGATTATAAAGAAGGTGCACAGCCTTCGGATAATGTATTTGATAATCCCGATAACGCATTTACATTCGGAAAAGGCTGGGCTTATGGCGCGGAATTTTTTCTGAAAAAGAAAACAGGAAAATTCACAGGCTGGATCGGCTATACATTATCATGGACCTGGCGTCAATTTGCCGCAATCAATTATGGTATGCCATATTTAGCAAAATACGACAGAAGACATGACGCTTCATTAGTTTTAACTTATGATGCTACTAAAAAATGGAATTTTGGTTTGGTTTGGGTGTATGGAACAGGAAACAGAGGTACTTTGCCCAATGGATTTTTTCTGTATGAAGGAAGTTTAAGCAACGATTACGGTTTGCGGAACTCTTATCAATTTCCGGCGTATCATCGTTTAGATCTGAACGCTACGTTTACACCTGACAGGGAAAAGCATCTTATGCACAAAAAAGAGCGGATGCAAAAACGTTATGAGCGCAAAGGAAAAGATGTAACAAAAATGGTAACAGTACCTAAATGGATGAAAAACTTTTCGAATAGTTACACCTTAAGTATTTTTAATGTTTATGACAGATACAATCCCTATTTTATTTATTATACCAAGAGCGGCGATTTTTTAAATGGTAATTTAAAAGTAACAGCCAAACAAGTTTCGTTGTTCCCGATCTTGCCAAGTTTAACATGGAATTTTAAATTTTAATAATGAGCAAAAATTTTAAAACATATTCTTTTATTTTGATTTTTAGCGTGATTCTTTTCTCATGCCGGAAAACGATTAAACTTAAATTACCCGAATACAAAGAAAAAATGGTAGTTGAAGCAAGCATTACAACAGGTGAAGCAGCTAAAGTTTTTTTATCTTATTCAGTTCCTTTTTTTGGAGATTTTGATTTGTCGCAGCCAACGAAAGCGTTTGTGAAAGGTGCATTTGTTACGGTGAGTGATGGCACAATAGTTGATACCTTAAAAGAACTGGATCCAACTCAGGGTTATTTTTATTTCGGAAGTAAACTATTAGCACAACAAGGTAAAACCTATTATTTAACTATTACAGTGAATGGTAAATCTTATTATGCCGACACTTATATTAACACGCCGGTTCGGTTAGATAGCATATATTTTAAACCGGAAAAAGATTCGCTTGGTTTTATTTGGGCGCATATGCACGAACCTCCGGGTTTAGGAAATAATTACCGCTGGTTTGCGAAACGTTTGAATCGCGGTGATCTGTTTTACGCAGCTCCATTCAATTCTGTGTTTGATGATAAGTTTATTGATGGCAAATCATTTGATTTTGATTACGACAGAGGAATACAGCCAAATCAGGTGCAGGCTTATAAAGATGATCCGGAAGCGGGTTATTTTAAACGTGGTGATACAGTGGTTGTTAAATTTTGTACAATAGGTCGTAAAGAATATGTTTTCTGGAATTCATACTATCTTAACAAATCAAGTAATGGTAATCCGTTCTCTTCGCCGAGTAATATTGTTAATACTATCCCGGGAGATGATGTTTTGGGCGGATTTTTTGGATATTCACCAAGTTACGATACTTTGGCTATTCCAAAGTGATTCAAAAATTTAAAGATGCAAGGTTTTTTGGTTTTTGACTAAGTTATGATACCTTAGTAATACCGAAATAGGTTATTAAGTTATAAGGTTATTAGGACAAGGCCGGAGTTTGATTGATTATAAATTTGTAACAAAATAACTTATTACTAATAACCCAATAACCCAATAACCCTATAACCCAATAACCCATAACCATGAGCAACGAATTCAGTGAAAAAACAGCAGAAGTAGGAAATTTTGTAAAATGTGTTGGATGTGGCGGCAATTTAAAATTTGCTCCCGGTACCGATCATTTAAATTGTGAATATTGCGGTGCTAAAAACGAAATTAAACCGACAGCAGGTGCGGAAACCGTTATAGAAGAAAGTGATTTCGAAACATTTTTAAATCAAGCAGCGACTTCATCCGATAAACAAGATATCAGTACAGTAAAGTGCGAAAACTGCGGTGCATCAACAACATTAAAACCAAATGTAACTTCGAGTTCTTGTCCGTATTGCGATACAGCGTTGGTAATTAAAAACGCGACTACAAATAGCCTTATCCGTCCGAAATATGTTTTGCCTTTTAAAATTGAACGCAAAGGAGCAAACGAAGCGTTCATTAAATGGGTGGAAAGTTTATGGTTTGCACCGGGCGACTTAAAAAAATACGCTGAGAATTCTGCCGAGAAATTAAATGGTGTATATATGCCATTCTGGACTTACGATACAGATACTACAACACGCTACACAGGTTTAAGAGGAGATTATTATTATGTAACTGAAAGTTATACCGACTCGCAAGGAAAATCACAAACGCGAAGTGTACAAAAAACAAGATGGAGTGGAGCAAGCGGAACCGTGAATAATAATTTTGATGATGTTTTAGTTTGCGCTTCAAGATCATTACCCGAAAAATTAACACGCGATCTGGAACCTTGGGATCTGCCGGCATTGGCGGGGTATGACGACCGTTACCTTAGTGGATTTGTAACTGAAAGTTATCAGGTTGATCTGAAAGCAGGATTTGATACTGCTAAACAAGTTATGGCGCCGACCATCCGCAAAACAATTTGTAGTGATATTGGCGGCGATGTGCAGCAAGTAACAACACAAAGCAGCGATTACAATAACATCACCTTCAAACATATTTTATTACCGTTATGGATCAGCGCTTACCGTTACAACGATAAAGTGTACCG
>DATMPR010000205.1:0-3647 GCA_035567575.1 Bacteroidia bacterium | reverse complement strand
CTTCCTAATGTAGTTGTAAAATTTTCTGAAGTACCGCCAATAAAACCCTGCGTAACCACAATTTTATTTTGTTTGATCATTGGCGAAAATTGCTCGTCCACCAGTTTTTCACTTAGCTCATAATTTACTTTTCCTTCTCGGTAAGTATTATCTGTTTGTATTATTCCGCGCGCGTCTGCCCATTTATTTTTTATGCCAGCTTCCATCAAATATGCAGAAATAATTTTTGTGGAAATTAATTCCCCCATACTAACAATTTGATCATAAACCTGATTATAATTCGTTATTGGCTCCTCTTCAATTATCCAATTTATTTCAACAAACGAATTTTCAATATCATTATAAACCGGGTGATTTTTATTGGGGAAAAGGCTTTTTATAATAGTGAAATGATACTCTTTTATTTTTTCAAGAATATTTTCAGTGTCTCCTGTTTTGTTAAAATAAGCGTTAACCAGTTCTTCCAGACCGTTAGTAACTTTTCCCATAGCCGAAACAACAACAATAGTTTCTTGTCCGGCAAATTTTTTTAAAATTTCGGCTACGTTCTTAACAGCATCCGCATCTTTTACAGACGCACCTCCAAACTTAAATACCTGCATAAATTATCTGGTAAAATTAACCATTTTATAATGTGTTGGGCATAAAAAAACCCGCACAATTACGTCCGGGTTTCAAATATTTTAAAGCAGTTTATTTTCCTGCAGGCCGTCCTTGTGGTTGCTGAGGTTGCTGCTGCTGAACAGGTGCCTGTTGCGGCATTACTGCTCCGGCAGCCTTTTTACGGGTCACAGATTCGCTGCTTGAGCTTGTTTTTTCACTTGACGTTCCTGTTTTAGGTGTCATCAATAAACTAAATACCAATAATAAAATGGCTAAAGTCCAAGTCGCTTTTTCGATCACATCGGCACCACGACGAACACCCATTATTTGGTTAGCAGCACTAAACTGACTGGAAATACCGCCGCCTTTAGAATTTTGCATTAAAACGACTAAGATCAAGAGGCCGCAAACGATAATTAATAAAATGGAAAGTATCATGATATATAAATTTTACTTGTTTTCTTTTTTCAAACCTTCAATAAGGGACGCAAAGTAAGCACTTTTTTGTGGAAATCTCAAACTTAAAATTTCATAAGCCCTAATTGCCTTAGAAATATTACCTTGAAGGGCATAAATTTTGGCTAAAGTTTCGGTTACCAAATGCTCATTTTCGATTAAACTTTCCTTGGCATTGGCGTTTGCCTCGTAAAAACGCTGGTTCGGGTCGAGTCGGATATTACCCGGCTCAGATTCAATGATCTTATCAATAATTGCTTTTTCTTCTTCTTTTTTATCCTTAGGTTTTTTGAATTCGGTTATGATCTTTGATTCAACCTCCTTAATTTCTTCTTTTTTGATTTCCTCTGCCCCATCTTCTTTTTTAAGAACATGTAACCAATCTGTAAAGCTTCCGGAACTGATTTTTTTCTTTTCTTCCGCTTTAACTCCCTTTTTCTCTGTTTTCTTTTCTTCTGTTTTATACCAGTCTTTGGTTTTTAAAACTTCTGTTTCAACAATAGCGCTTACTATTTGTTTTTCAATTTCCTTTTCTACTTGTTCGGTTAGTTCTTCCTCAGTTGGTTTATTTTTATAAGAATGCAGTTCAATTGCTTTTAAATGTTCTACTTCAGAAGTTTGTTTTTGCGATATAATTTCCTCTTTAACAGATTCTGCTGCATTTAAAAGATTATATAATCTTGACCGGTTAGGAATTGAAATTGCAGTTTTGCGCAATGTGTTTTGATAAATTCCGCTATCAAATTTTTTTGAAACAAGAGTCAACAATATATGTGCAGATTGAAAAAACGGAAATTGCTTTTTCAGATCCTGCAATTTTTCCAGATCACCATAATTAGCTTTATAGGGTGTGGAAATAAGCTGTATGAGTTCGGTTTGTTTCACGAAAAATCAAAAATACACTATTTTACCAATTATTAAATGCCTTGTTAAAAATATCCTCTGTTAACTGCCTGTAAATTTCGACAACCAGATCAGGTTCTCTGTCATTAATGCTTTCAGTACTCTTATAATCGGCAAAACGTGTAAAGCTTTGTTCGAAGTTTTTACCGGCATCAAATTTATTAGTGTATTTAACACTCACTGTAATTGTTAAACGGTTCAAGCCGGCCAAGTCGGTACTTTTAATTGCAACCGGTGAAATATTATAATCCACAATATAACCTTCGAATTGAAGATCCCCATTTCTGCTTACTAACCCCAAACGGGTTTGGGATGAAACTACATCTCTTAATTTCTCGGTAAACCGCTGCGATAAGCTTGGCGCACCTAAAGTTGTGTTATTGGTAAAAAATCCAACTGAAACGGTTTTTGCTTCGGTGGGAATAGATGCCCCATTTAATGAATATTTCATTTTACACGACGGTGCCGAAAATAAAATGATCACAAAAATTATTTTTAAAATATGTT
This sequence comes from Bacteroidia bacterium, assembly GCA_035567575.1. Lineage (GTDB taxonomy): Bacteria > Bacteroidota > Bacteroidia > B-17B0 > Aurantibacillaceae > JAHEYG01. Next base: position 1,178 of record DATMPR010000205.1, on the reverse strand, counting down.
TCACTTTGTTATGCTTTAATTCCAATTACTAAAATATCATCTGTTTGCGTATGATTCATTTTCCAATCGGTAAATTTCTTTTCCAATTTTGTTTTTTGAGTTCGCGAATCTGATCCGGCAATATCTTTTAACCACTCTTTGAATAATTTAATTTTTATTTTTTTACCGTTCTCCCCTCCAAACTGATCCACAATACCATCCGTAAATAAATAAATACTTTCTACAGTTTTAATATCCAGTTTCTGTTCATTAAATGATTCCTGCTTTTCATACAAACCTACGGGTTGTTTATCAGGTTTCAATTCTATTATTTCTTTATTACTAAAAACCACACACGGGTTATTTGCTCCTGCATAGATCAACTCTTGTTTATTCCAGGCAATTAACGAAACATCCATGCCGTCGCGTTCGCTTGCTTCTTCTTTCGTTTGGTTCAGAGAAGAAATAATTCCATCACGCAATTCATTTAAAATTTTTGAGGGAGAGGTAATTCCTTTTTCTCTTACAATTTGATTCAGTAAAGTAATTCCGATCATGCTCATAAATGCACCCGGCACACCATGACCTGTACAATCAGCCACAGCTAATAACTTATACCCGTTTTTTTCGGTGTACCAATAAAAATCACCGCTCACAACATCACGCGGCTTAAACATTACAAAAACATTCTCAACTTTAGCCGACAAAGTCTTTTCGCTGATAATTAAGGCAGTTTGAATTTTTTGAGCATAATTAATGCTATCGGTTATATCCTTATGCTTTTCTTCGATCAATTGTTTTTGTTTTTCAACCTTCACATTCTGTTCTAAAATAATTTTGTTTTTTTTCTGATTTTCCTTTAATGCTTTGAAAATAAAAAAAGAAAAAATTATAACAATTAATAAAATGATCGAAACCCCTGTCAAAATTAATTGCTGCTTATGCTTATCAGCCGAGTTTTTTTCTTCCTTTAGTTGTTCTTCCAATTTAAATCTCGCTTCGTTTATTTTCAGATCCTCCTCGTATTTTTGCCTTAACAATGATTTCTGCGCAGTAGCTTTATCAATATTCATTACTACTTTTTGGAGGAGTTCGTAGGCTTCTAATTTTTTTAAGGCATATTTTTTATCATTCTCACCGTACAACTGAATCAGATTTCTTAGTGCATCAGCTAACTCAATACCCATTGAGAATTTCTT
>DATMPR010000204.1:0-5658 GCA_035567575.1 Bacteroidia bacterium | reverse complement strand
CGCCCATGTTTACACCTGTGGCATAACAACCAACGCCGCCTGCACAACTCATGCTTGAGCCAAAAGGACCACTCCAGTTATATGAATAAGTTCCGGTTGTAGAATTTGTCCCTGCGGTAATTCCGGTAGTAAAACTTCCGCATGGAATATAATAAGGACCAACTGCAAATGTTGCAGGCGGAGTTATATTTAAAGGTACATTGGTAGTAGTTACAACTGTACAACCATTATTTATGTTTGTATAACCCATAGTATAAGTTCCGGCAACGGAAAAAGTTGCACCGGCAGTATTTGCTGTTGTAGTTGGAGCAGGTGATGTAAACGTATAAGTTACAGGAACTGTTGAGGATCCGCTTGGTGACATCGCAATTGTAGGGTTAGAACAGGTGATTGCACTTGGCGTAAATACTGCAGTGTAAAAAGGCACATAAACATCTTTATAAAAATTTACTTTCGCCCTTCCAACACAACCATTAGCGCCGAATGCTGAAACCGTATATGTAGTTGGTGTAGTACTTGAGGTAATGTTAGCTATTCCAATAGAAATAGTATTTGAATTAATAATTAAATTAGGAGGTTGCGTCCAGCTATAACTGCTTGCAGAGAACATTGGATTTGTAAGTGCAGTTGCAACTAAACTCGGCGTGAAACAATTAACCGTATAACTATTGCCAGACAAACTTGTTGATGAAAATGGTGAAGGTTTTATTGTGTCAATTTCTACAGATATAATTTCTGAAACGTGACAATTATTTCCATCGCTAAACTGTGCTTCATATTGACCCGGTGTACAAATTGTATAACCTCCTGCGGCAGGGGTCACAGAAGCTGAGGTAGCGAGGTTTATCCATGTATAAGTTATAGGCGCTATTGTTCCGCTTGAACTAATCTGCATTGGTAAACATGGTTTGGTACAATTAATTGTATATCCTCCAAAAACTGATGTAACTGAAATTGTCGGTATTGGCGTATTAGATGAAACAGAAACTGTTTGCGAAGTACAGCATCCATTAACAATATTACAAAACTGAGCGGTATAAATACCCTTTGCATTAGCACACATTATTATTGGCGAAACGGAAAGCCCGGTCATTGGGGACATATCCGGGTTAAACCAATTACCTACAATATTTGGACTAGCAAAATTGGTTGCAGTAAATGATTTACAGGGTGCATTGCAAGTTAAGGTTTGGCTTATTGGCGTTACAGTTGTGCTTGGTACTACTGTACTTTGAAATATGCTTATTGTTTGCATAGAAGTACAGGTACTGGAAGGACATGATGCATAAACGCTATACGTATTAGGACCAGTTGCATTAATTGAAACGCCTGTTGTATTTCCCGACACAGAACCTATCCAGGTATAAGTAACGCCTGATAAAGTGGATGTGTTCACAGCATTTAGCGGAACGGTTGTTGGCGAACATCCAACCACATTACCGGATGGCGCATTTATAGTGAATGTTGGACACTGTGCATTAATTGTAATTGAAAAAATTAATGCAAATAAACTAGAGTAAATTTTCTTCATGTGTTTTATTTTTGCCGAAGGCATCCCTTCGGGGAAATAAAAATATCCATTATTTTTCCTAATTACAAATCTCTCGGGCAGAAGTAGTGTTTGACTTTATAAGTGGTCGTTATTATGAGACAAAAAAGCCCCGACATTAAAATGACAGGGCTGCTTTTTTATTACTAGAATTTTAATACTTAGGGATCATTCCCCTTATTCCCATATCAACCGGAAATTCACCGGCAGCAGGCTCATAATATCCCGGGTAACTTTTATTATCAACCCACTCAAAACTTTTATTAGTTGAAAGTGATACGGTAATAATAATATCTGAAGTTTCTGATCCTGTTATTACTAATGGAGAAACAGTAGCAGAACTAATACTATAAAATTCACCGGTAACTAAACAACTTCCCGGAGGAATCGGTGACGTTGAACTAATAGGATTTACAACTGTAGTTCCTGCTGCTTGTCCGTCAAACAATAATCCTGACGTTTCAAAACCCCAATAACCTTGCGCATGATTACCGGGACCACCAACGCTTGCCGAAGGAGTCGCCATCAAATTTTTGATCTTATATTGATTTACAAAAGTTTTATACCCAATGAATGAGGCAATTGTTCCCCATTGCGTAATACTACCTGTGCTTGCTGTATTTAAATAAGGGATATCATAATTTTGATACGCTAAAGAAACACGAAGCCATTTATATGAACCCGGCGTAACCTGACTAAGAGGAATAGCAAAAAATACTGTGTCTTCTTTTACAACTGTTGATTGACAAAATGTAATTGCAGTTGCTCCGCCGCAAGTTGTTTCCGGTGCTTTGTATAAAACCTTACCGGCTCCAACTGCTGTGGTATTTGTTTGCGCCATTTCAATATAGTGCGCACTCATTTTATTAAAAACCGGCGAGAAAGCCGCGTTAGTTGAAGGAACGGTTGCAGGCATTCCAAAATTATCTAAACGCGCTTGAGTTGAATCGAATTTAAATTTAAAAATTAAATGAGGGCCAGTGCCTGTTATTGGATAAAAAGAAGCAGGGGTAATGCAGCTGGAAGCCGGGCAATCATTTGTTGGTGTTGGAGCAGGCGCCGGATCTTTAACCGTATCTTTTTTACAAGCAGCAAACGCTAAACAGAGGGCGGCAAATAAAAATATTTTTTTCATTGAAGTTCTTTTTAAATTAAATGTAAATTTAAGCAATTTATTTCTATTATGCGACTCATCATTCAACGCGTTAAAAGTGCATCCGTAACCATAGATAATGTTGTTTTTTCCTCTATAAACAGTGGTTTAATGGTTTTAGTTGGCATTGAAGATGCTGATGATGAAAAAGACTCGGAATGGCTAGTTCAGAAACTAATTAACCTTCGCATTTTTTCAGATACGGAAGGAAAAATGAATTTGAGTGTGAAAGATATTACCGGGGAAATTTTAGTAGTGAGTCAGTTTACATTACATGCCTCAACACAAAAAGGTAACCGCCCCTCTTTCATAAAAGCAGCACGACCGGAAAAAGCAATTCCACTTTATGATAACTTCATTGAAAAAATAAATAAGCAATTAGAGAAAGAATGTAAAACCGGAATTTTTGGCGCTGATATGAAAGTGGAATTAATTAATGATGGTCCGGTTACAATTTTTATTGATAGTAAGAGTAAGGAGTGAAAAAGTTATTGGTTATTAAGTTAACGGTTTGATTATTTTTTGAATTACAAATACAACAAATAACTCAATAACTTTATAACCTATTAACCCAAATATGATTTCAGCAATTTACTTCTCGATCCGTGTTTTAAACGGCGCACTGCTTTTTCTTTTATTTGTCGTACACGTTCACGTGTAAGGTCAAATTTTTCTCCGATCTCTTCAAGAGAATGAGCGTGACCTCCGCTTAATCCGAAATATAAACGAACAACATCTGCTTCGCGGCCTGTTAAAGTTGAAAGAGAGCGTTCAATTTCCTGACGTAAACTATCACTAATTAATTCTTTATCAGGACTAATAACAGCGGGATTCTCCATCAGATCATACATGTTACCACCGTCTTCGCTTGTGCCCAAAGGTGCGTCCATACTCATGTGGCGGCTATTATTTTTCATGGTATCAATAATATCACCCGGTAACATATCCAAAGCATCTGCAACTTCATCGTAACTTGGTTCGCGCTCCAAATGCTGTTCTAATTTCGAGTAGGTTTTATTTATTTTATTAATGGCGCCAATTTTATTTAATGGTAAACGAACAATACGGCTTTGCTCAGCTAATGCTTGTAAGATACTTTGTCGGATCCACCAAACGGCGTAGGAAATAAATTTAAATCCGCGCGTTTCATCAAAACGCTGGGCGGCTTTTATTAAACCCAAATTTCCTTCGTTGATAAGATCAGGCAAACTTAAACCCTGATTTTGATATTGTTTCGAAACCGAAACCACAAAACGTAAATTCGATTTTACTAATTTATCTAAAGCACGCTGATCACCGCTTTTAATTTTTTTAGCCAGCTCAACTTCTTCGTCGGCTGTTATCAATTCTACCTTACCAATATCTTGCAAATACATATCTAACGAGGCCGTCTCGCGGTTGGTGATCTGCTTGGTTATCTTCAGTTGGCGCATAGCAATTTCATTATAGGATTATACATTTATTACGTAGAAAGGAGCCTTCGGTTACAGTATTGGCTTATAGTTTTCACACAATTAATGTGAATTGAGTGGATAAAGCCTTTAATTGAGTGAATTATGTTGAAAATTAAGGCTTCTTTTAACCCCTAATTATTCTGAAATTAGCCTTTTATGTTAAAGCGCCTACACATAAGTAATTTTGCCCTTATAGAGGGCGTTAAGGTTAATTTCCCAGTTAATTTAGCCATAGTTACGGGTGAAACCGGGGCAGGGAAATCTATTTTTTTAGAGGCTTTATCGCTTGTTTTAGGCGCCAGAACCGATGTCGGGGTTTTACAGGATAAAACCAAAAAATGCATTGTAGAAGCTGAGTTTTTTTTAGGGAATTATAATCTGGAAGAGTTTTTTAAAGCTAACGAAATCGATTTTGAAACCACCACTATATTAAGGCGCGAAATAAATCCCGAAGGGAAATCGCGGGCATTTATTAATGATTCCCCTGTAGTAATAATGATCTTAAAACAATTAGGAGAAAAACTGGTGGATATACATTCGCAGCACGAAACTTTAATGCTAAATCAAAGTTCTTTTCAGTTTGATGTGCTGGATTCAGTTGCAGAAACGCAAACTTTAATTTCCCAATATAAAAAACAATACCAGCTTTGTAATCAGAAGAAAAAAATATTAGCAGAACTTGAAGAACAGGAATTACAAGCAAAAAAAGATCTGGATTATTATCAATTTTTATTTAACGAGCTTGAAGAAATTACAATAAACTCCGGCGATTTAAAAAACTTAGAAGAAGAAAGCTCGACACTGGAAAATGCTGAATTCATAAAATTGAATTTATTAAAATCCGCAAACGCGATTTCGGATGGCGATTCTAATTTACTTTCACATTTAGCTCTCATAAAACAACAATTGCAGCAAGTTGTAAAGTTTGGAGATTCTTATAAAACACTTTCCGAAAGAGCTAATTCTCTTTACATTGAATTAAAAGAATTGGCAAATGATCTGGAAGATACCGAAAGCAAAGTGGTGTTTGATCAAAATAAATTAGAAGATATAAATAGCAAGCTTGATAAATTAAACCGTTTGCTAAAAAAACACAACGCAAAAACCGAAGAGGAATTAATCAGCATTAAACAAACCATAGAAGAAAAATTACAGCAATTCGGTTCACTTGAAAATCAGATCGAATCTCTCAAAAAAGAAATTACATCAATTAAAAAAGATGTTACTCAATTAGCAACCGACCTAACAAAAAAACGCAAAGCCGGTATTCCCGCATTCGAAAAAGAAATAAAAACTATTCTCAATGATCTCTCAATGCCCAATGCCAATTTTAAAGTCGAATTGGAAACCTTACCGGAGTTTGGCGCTAATGGTTTTGAAGCGATCCAGTTTTTATTCTCTGCCAATAAAGGCGGCGATTTTAAAGCGCTGAATAAAGTTGCTTCCGGAGGAGAATTGTCACGTTTAATGTTAAGCATCAAATCAATCATGGCAACCAAAAA
>DATMPR010000203.1:0-5115 GCA_035567575.1 Bacteroidia bacterium | reverse complement strand
TAGTTATCTCCATATTTATACTGGATAAACAAATCAATCACTGGCCATTTCTGCTCCAGCTTTTGTACAGTTAATTTCCATTTACTATTAAACTGAACAAATTGGTCAAAAACGCTTACCGCCACATTCTCTCCAGAATCTCCAGTAGCATTCTTATCAGGTTTTTCGTCCATTATAAATAGTAATATTTTTCTAAAATAATTATAAATCGATTTCATCAAATCTTTTAATTATCAATCCTGGAAAGTTTTTGATTTCATAAACTGGAATTGATAACTCATCAACATTGTAGCGATAAAAATATTCATTTACTTTTTGTAATTCTCTAGGTTTATCTACTACCCAACAAATAATCATTGAGGTTTGTTTAGGATTGTGGCCATGCTTAATAAAATTAGAAAATGCATACTCAAATTCTATTGATTCAAACTGTTTAATTGCAGATTGCTCGTCAATTAAATATGTTGCAATAACGTCAATCCCTGAATGAGCTGTATGTTCCAAGGTTATAAATTTTGCAAAAGGGAGTAAGCCTAACGCTTCAAGTTTCCAGAATAATGCTAGAGTATCCTGTTCAGCTCTTTCTGGAACTTTATGCAAAACCTTTATTTCGTCCCCATTTGGAACACATACATATTCTTGGTTTGAATTTGAAAGTGCGATTTGTCTTTCTCTTAATGCGCCAGCTTTACTTATTTCATCTTCATTCTTTCTCTTATACTCAAAATCTTTGTATCCTTCTGATTCGGCTAATTCATCAAAGCATTTTGCTGTAAGCCTTCGAAACGCTCCAACAATTGCGTCTTCACCATATTGATTGCTAATATTGCTTCTATCCATATTCAGCTTAGCGCCTAAAGCATCGCATTCGATGATAAAGGAACATAAATCTTTATATTGGTTAAATTTACTCCCTTTGTATTCGTATAGTGGTAATTGAAAATAAGGAATTCCTTTTACGCTTAATCGCAATCCTGTATTATATTTTCTCGCACTTAAGCCAAACAACCCCGTTTCGAAAGTAAATCCTCCCTTGAGAATAACTTCTACCACAATTTCTTTTCCATCATCTGTAGTAACTTTTTCAGATTTTGTTATTGGATTTTTAATTACAACTGTTTTCCAAGAATCCTTTTGCTCAGTTATATATTTAAATCCAATATCAAGCACATCCTTTTCTCCTTGAACATTTAGATTCACTTTTGGAAGATTTTCCATTTTCCTTGTGAGTCCGATAGCTGTATTTAAGTAGAGATAGTTTTTCAACTCGTCAAAAGAGTAATTGATTTTACCTCCATCATAACCGTAAATTTCGATTCTTGTACCCTTTTGGTCAGATGCATTCTGATTGCGCTTTGTAAGTTCATATATTGGTTCCTGCGGTGGTTCATTTAACAAACAGTTTCGAGAATTAAATATTTCAACTCGATAAACTAAATCAGTATTAAATCCTGTCCATGTTTCAATAATTAACTTGTTACAATTAAGCATTAGCTTTGAACCTAAACCTTTCCATCCCCAATAATCACCTCCGAGTCCAGCTGCTTTTGAGAAAGCAAGTCCAATAAAACGGTCCAGTCTTCCTGGGTTTTCAGGGTCCCCCGTAAAAGTCATACCTACACCATCATCTTTAAAAATAAATGAAGCATTGTAATCTGGATGTTGATAATGTTGTATTGTCACTTCCGTTGCTCCCACTTCTGGCGCCATCATGTTACTCACCGCTTCACGAACCATTTCCAAAGGATGGGAACGGCTTTCCATCACTTGTTTGAAAGCGGAAAGGTCATGAATTTTCGGTTTAATTTTCTGGGGTTGATTTACTATTACTTCCATATTTATTTATTTTTTTCTATTAATCCTTTAGGTTTAGTTTTTGTTTTACTTCTGAATAATTATTCCAATCTAAGTTTGGATTAGCTTTTCGAGCCGAAGGTGGAATTGTAACAATTTTAATTTGAACTGTAGTACTAAAAATTGCATTGGGGTCGCTTCCTATAGAAACCGTGCTATTACAATCCCATGTTACCTGAACCAGTCCAGCTGAAGTATTAAAACCCATAAAATAATTATTGGGAGTAGTTACATAGGTATATGGTAAAGCAATCCATACTCCACTTGTTGTACTAAAATATACTGCAACGGAGATTGAGTTAATATTACTTGAAGTTATTTCTGCGATTGGAAAATTTTGGAAATACCTTGATGGATTACTAAGCCATGAATTAGTTGAGAAGGTATGGGATGTTACATTAGAACTGCCATCCTTACCTGGCGCTCCGTCTTTCCCTTTTTTACATCCGTTAATTAATATTAGCGAAGCTACAAGTAATGTTGAAGTGGTTATTTGTAAGTATTTTTTCATAATTTATTTGTTATTCGTTAGTGATGTTGTTTCTACTACAGGTGGAACACTAGTTTGTATTATTGTTGGATTTACGCTGCTTTTCAAATCCATTTGTTTCTTTATGTAATAAGCGGAAACAGAAAGAATCAATGCAGTAATTCCCCAAATAAGCTTTCGTTTATACCACTTGATATCACTATCATTTTTATTGAGCGTGGACTTAGCTTCTGGAACATGAATATGAATGTTATTCGTGTTATTATTAACGTTATTATTTGTGTTTACATTGGTTGGTTTTTCTTTTGTTGCCATTTATAATTGTTTTAGGATTTAATTTTCCATTATTTTTTCTTTCTCTCTTATGAAACTTTCTTCCGAAATAACGCCATGGTCTTTAAGTTCCTCCAAGTATTCAATAAAAAAATGTTTTTCTTCTTTTGCCGACCTGATTCGATGAGCAATTAAAAATCCTAGCCACAAAATAAAAGTTGTGGGAAGAATAATTCCTAAAACGAATGTTTTAAGTACGTCATCTAAACTAATATCTTGAAATTGTTTGTAAATTCCTACAGCAAGGCCTATAGAAAAACCAAGCGTAATCAAAAAAAGCATCCAAAAAACTCTACGAAAAAACCAAGTTATAGTTAACCAGGATAAACCAAATATTTTATGATGAAGTGGTCTCATGAATAAAACTATTTTTTATTGCTTTGGTTTTTCTTCTTTTTTAATTGGTAAAATGTATCTAACGTTTATTACTGGAACAAATGATATTTGTGAACTCATTTGATATTTATATTTTATTGTTTGCGATGTAGGGCTAGTAGAATAAGGGTTATAATTGGTGTTATTTGATGAATAATTTCTCGTGCCATTTATTATACCGATGTTATATCCAACGTTTAAATCAAAACCGATTAAAAATTTATTGCATAGTTTGTAATAAAAAGATTGCTGCAAATTAATCCCAGTATTTAAAGTTGGCGCAAGCTTATCGTGAGTCTCGCTAAATGATGTTAATGTACCGTTACCATAATAATATGTGTAGTAGTCATAGGAATAATAATAGTTAAATTCCATTGGGATATTGATTGCAGAAATGAAAATAAAATTTTCAAAATTATACCGTTTACCAATTCCAAGTTTAAAGAACCAGGATTTACTTAACCTGTTACCTCTATCAAATGATGTGCTTACATAACTCGGTGAACTTACAGTTGATTTTTGATTTGTAGTTGAAGGTTCATAAAAATAACCAATGTGAAAAATAAATTCAGTGTGTTTTTTATTTATAAAATTGTAAGTCAAAATGGGATTAAAAGTAACTATGCTTTTTGTATGACTATATCCACTTGTATCTATGTTCGAGCCATTGTCCTTAAATCCTTTATAGCCATTTATCCCAATGCCAAGCTCGTGTTGCTGAGCACAAAGATTATTAATAAAAAAAACGAGAAAAATTATTTTTAGAGTATATTTCATAAGTAAAAAATCAACCGTAACTTAAAATAATTACGGTTGATTGTTGTGAATTTAAAATTAGTTTTTGGTGATTTTCTGTATTTTGTATCCTTTTTCGTTTTTAAAATAAATTAAATAAAGTCCGCTGTTTAACGAGGATATATTTATTTGTGAGTTAGCTTTATAGGTATCGCTTTTAACTAAAGCTCCATCTGCACTATAAATATTATAGGAGCCTCCATCAGAAGTTTCAATATTTAATACGTCTTGCGCTGGGTTTGGAAAAGTTTTTAAAGTCAAATTTCCTGCTGAATATTCTTGAACACCAGCCATCTGGTCACCAATAATAGTAATCAGGTGGGACTGAGTTGCAAAGTCAACGGTATAATCACTAGCAACTGAGGTCATTTTAATTGTTTTATTTCTTGTGCCTGTAAATAAATTACCAGTAGTATGAGCATAAGTGCAATTAGCTTGAACTCCATCAGCTACAAGATTAAGAGAACAATTATCTGGATGACTGCAAGCAAAAAAACAGATGTCGACATTTGCAACAGCGCTTCCTGCTGTATAATCCTGTGATGTAGCGTGAAAAGAAGCATCGTTGCCACTAACATTAATATCTAAATTATCTACCGACATGCTAAACATTGGGTCTTCATGTAGAGTCATCATAGGAATGGCATACCCGACAATCGGTCCAGCTTTTGGGTCACGATTACAAACACCATAATGTGTTCCTAAATTTGAATAATCATTCCCAGGAAATATCCCCCACTTACCAAATACCTGAACTGAACAAAAAGAAGTATCACCGTGAGTAGTGAACATTCCTCTTCTCATATCCACATTGGTTAAGGTGCTTAGAGCAATTTTATTTACTGCACAAAAATTTACAGGGTCATTCAAAAAAGCAATTAGGTTTGCTGGAGTAAAAACTGCGCTGCTCGCCTCACCAAAAATATCAATAACTGTGGTGCCGTTCATTAATCGGGCGGTAACATTTTTACTGAAATTTAAACTGCTTGATGTTTGGTCTGCTTTGGCAATAACAGCTGCATTCGCTTTTGCATTGCAAATTACCCAAGTACCTTTTGCAGGAATGATTCCTGAGATGGGAATTGAAGTAACGACACTGCTAGAAGAAACAAGTTCCAATTTGTAAAAGCTAAGATTAATATTTGAAGAAGATGGATTAAATATTTCTATAACATCGCTGTTTCCAAAAGTCAAAAATTCAGAGAAAAATAACTCTTGACAATCTTCCTTTACTCCTCCTGTTTGAGCAGTAAATTCATTTCTTGTGA
>DATMPR010000202.1:0-8370 GCA_035567575.1 Bacteroidia bacterium | reverse complement strand
TATGCAGGAATTGGGAAATGTAATTACCGTTTACAACGAAACCAAAGTGAGCATGGATAATTTCGAAAAATTAATCAATTCAAAATCGGAAGTTGTTCCTTCATCACCAAAAACATTAGGTATTGTAAAAGATCTGGAATTTAATAAGGTTACTTTCAAACATCAAACCACAAGCAGTTACGCTGTGAATAATATTTCATTTAAGATTAAAGCAGGCGAAACCATTGCTTTTGTTGGACCCAGCGGAAGCGGTAAAACTACTTTGGTAAAAATGTTAGTTGGCTTATACAAACCGGTTGAAGGCACCGTTTACTTTAATAACATCAGCATTCATGATTTTGATCTGGATGAATTGAGAATGCAATTAGGTTTTGTAACACAAGATTCGCAATTATTTTCAGGAACCATAAAAGATAATTTACTGTTTGTAAAACCAAATGCAACTGATGATGAAATAATGGGCGTATTAAATAAAGCTGCCTGTCAGAATTTATTAAAACGCGCCGACAAAGGAATTTATACAACTATTGGCGAAGGCGGCATAAAAGTATCAGGTGGCGAAAAACAACGTTTATCAATTGCCCGTGCACTTTTGCGTGATCCAAAACTTGTTATTTTTGATGAAGCTACTTCCGCATTGGATTCAATAACAGAAGGAGAAATTACAAAAACCATTAGGGAAATATCAAGTAAACAAGATCAAATTACCATCCTCATAGCTCACCGTTTATCTACCATCATGCATGCCGACAGGATCTATGTTTTAGAACAAGGTAATATGATTGAGCAAGGCAAACACGAAGATCTATTGGCCGAAAAAGGCCTCTATTACGCAATGTGGCGCCAACAAATTGGAGAGCGAAAAAAAGAAGAAATTGTTATTTAATTTTTTTTCGAAGGGATGGCTTCGCCGCCCAATTCTTAATTTTTAATTATTAATTATTAATTCTTATTTTTATATCTTAATTCAATACTCTTGCAGCCAAAAGTAATATTAGAAGGAAAGCAATTTGAAGTCACAATTTTAAGATTGTGCCATCAGCTGATCGAAAATCATAATGATTTTGGTGATTCGGTAATTATTGGATTACAACCGCGCGGTATTTATTTAGCCAACCGCATTGCTGCTGAACTCCGTAAAATTTTAAAGAACAAGAAAATCAATTGCGGCAATTTGGATATTACCTTTTATAGAGACGATTTCCGTAAAAAAGAATTAATTCCCAACGAAACGAACATTGATTTTACAATTGAAGATAAAAATGTGATCATGGTAGACGATGTTTTATTTACCGGAAGAACTATCCGCGCAGGCTTGGATGCCATGCTGGCCTTTGGCCGACCGAAAGATGTTGAGTTATTAGTATTGGTCGACCGCCGCTTTTCGCGAAACCTTCCCATTCAGGCTAAATATACCGGAATTGTTATTGATTCAATTGACAGTCAGAATGTAAAAGTAGAATGGAAAGAATCGGATAAAAAAGATAAAGTTAGCTTACTCGACAGATCCAAATAATGAAACCTGCAGAAGGCGAATATCCTACCTATTTTGGCACTTATATTTCTAAAGTAAAAGAAGACGATTGCGTCTCTGCATTAGAAAACACCGAAAAAGAATTTCTTTCTTTTTTCAAAAGCATTCCTGAAAACAAAGGTGATTTTGCTTATGCACCGGGTAAATGGACCATCAAGCAATTGATCATTCACATTTCTGATGCCGAACGCATATTCGCTTACCGTGCATTACGTTTTGCAAGAAGAGATGAACAGCAGAATTTATCGTTTGAGGAAGATGATTACGCAAAGAATTGCGAAGCGGATAAACGCACACTGCGATCGGTAATTGAAGAATTTGCTGCTGTTAGAAGAGCAACTATTTTGCTATTTAAGAGTTTTTCGGATCAAACCCTTCAAAATTCAGGGAACATGAGTTCAGGGAAAACAACTGTAAATGCGTTGGGATTCACTATTAGCGGACACGCTGCACACCACGTGGGAGTAGTGAAAGAAAGATATCTTTAAAATTAATTTCATAGTTCATGAAATTTGCTTACCTTTAGTTTTTGAAATAAAACATTTCAAAAAAGAATGAGCCACCTCAGTGTCAACCATCTACTCGGAATCAAAAACATTACCAAAAACGACATTGAATTAATTTTAAACACCGCTCAGAATTTCAAAGAAGTCATTAACCGTCCTATCAAAAAAGTACCTTCGCTCCGCGATATTACAGTTGCCAACTTATTTTTCGAAAACTCAACACGCACGCGTTTATCTTTTGAGCTTGCCCAAAAACGCTTAAGCGCAGACATAGTAAATTTTTCAGCCTCCAACTCTTCAGTAAAAAAAGGAGAGACCTTAGTTGATACAGTAAACAACATCTTAGCCATGAAAGTGGATATGGTGGTGATGCGTCATGCAAATCCGGGAGCCGCTGTTTTCTTGGCCAAAAAAGTAAAAGCAAAAATCATCAACGCAGGCGATGGCGCACACGAACATCCAACACAAGCTTTACTTGATGCTTTCTCGATGCGCGAAAAACTGGGCGAACTGAAAGGAAAAAAGATCGTGATTGTAGGCGACATTTTGCACTCACGCGTGGCACTCTCAAATATTTTCTGCTTACAAAAATTAGGCGCGAAAGTAAAAGTTTGCGGTCCGGCTACATTGATACCAAAATATATTACTTCACTTGGTGTTGAAGTTGAAACCGACTTAAGAAAAGCTTTAGAATGGTGCGATGTAGCAAACATGCTGCGCATACAAATGGAAAGACAAGACATAAAATACTTCCCTACTCTGCGCGAGTACACAATGCTTTACGGATTAAATAAAGAATTACTCGACAATATTAAAAAGAAAATAATTGTAATGCACCCTGGCCCAATTAACCGCGGTGTGGAAATTACCAGCGATGTTGCGGACTCGGACCAATCGATAATACTTGAACAAGTAGAAAATGGTGTCGCAGTAAGAATGGCTGTAATGTTTTTACTTGCGGGAAGACAAGGAGAATAAATTATTATTTATTTCGGGTTTATTTATTGCCGCCTACTGATTTCTGCCTACTTCCTCACTGCTACACTATACGGATCAACAGAAATTTCGGTGCGGTTTGATTTTTCGGTAAGAGTATTCAGATCAATAAAACTGACAAAACCATTTCTTCCGGCGCAAACAGCTGAATGATGCGGAGGCGGGCCCGTAGTTAATAAATTACGACTGGCAACATAAACCAATTTTTTGCTTTCATCAACACCGATACCATGAGGCATAAATCCAACTTGTATTCTTTGCTCAGCAAAACTTGTAAGATCAATAATGGAAACAGAACCGTGCTGGCCGGGAAAGCTCGTTAGATCTTCCATACATGTAACAAATAATTTATTTTTTGAAGTTGAAATAGCCATTTCAACGGGATAAGTTCCCACATTAATAACTTTTGTAACGCTTTGCGATGCGATGTTGAAAACACGAACTTCGTTTGATGTTTGACAAGTAATATAAAAACTTTGCTTATCCTGCGATATTAAAATTTCATGCGGATCGAGCGAGCTGGCAGATGATGGCGGCAGACCATCCAAAGTTATAGTTTGAGTGGTTGCTAATGAAGTGTCAATTTTCATTATGTAATTTCCGGTTTGTCCGGTTACATAAAGCGTATCATTAGTTGCGTTTAATGCTACGCCATGAGGAAAAAAATAAGGAAAATTAAAATTAATTACTTTCATCTGATCCAGATCAACAGAAATAACTACTCCGCTGCTTACCCAGGAAACACAATACGCTCTTTTACTATCGTCACTTATAACCAAAGTGTTCCAGTCAAAAAAATTATTTAAGTTTACTTCTCCTACAAAAGAATCATCACTGCATCTGTACTTTTGCATATAATTACTGTTTACAAATACTACATACCAAAATTGTCCATCCGGCGATACTTTAATCTGATGCGGTACTTCGATGGTATTTGATATTCTTCCCACCGTAATAAAACGCATTGGTAAATTTGTTTCACTGTCGAAAACGGTAACTACATCACAACCCTGATTGGTAACATACACTTTTTTACGCAGCGGGTTATCGGCCCATTTTATTGCTCCGTTTATATCAGGTGCGCCTGCATTGATCCAATCGTTGATCCGCTTAACCTCATTATAATTTAAATGTTGTTTATTTAACGGCATGTTTGGTATGTTAATCGGACCTAAATCCGAATAAGTATTTATGAAATAACATAAGGAAGAAAAATCACTTCTGAAAGGAATAACTGAAGAGCCGGTGCTTGTTCCTTTAAACATTGATTCCCATGTGGTAAGGTCTAAACCTGCAGACGCTAAAGCACTCGCGCTGTTATGACAGCCGGTAGTTGCACATTGCAACACCATTATCTGACCAATATCATTGGGATAATTACCGTAATTAGAAAGCGCTTTATCTTTTCTGCAATCCACTAAAAACAGAATGCCGAAAAATAAAATAGATATATAGAAATACCTGAGCATTACTGAATGATTATTTTTTTAGTAATTGTGCTTGGTTGTTTATTGATGAAGGTTGTTATATTCAATAAATAAACACCCGATTCTAAGTCGTCGCATTTAATTTTTATTGAATTTGTTAAGGCTTGCTGCGATAACATTCGTTTTCCAATTACATCATATAGTTCAACGTTTATTTTCTCAACAAAATTATTTAAAGATCTTATTTCAATAAAATCGTTGGCCGGATTTGGATACGCTAAAATATTATCTGAATTTGAATTATTTAATTCATTGATCCCAATTGCAATTTTACTGGAATAAAAAGACAATCCTCCTCCGTAATTCCCAACGATCAGATCCTGTTTGCCATCACCATTAATATCTATGTATTGAACTGCACTTCTCGGACCATCATTAATTTTATTGACGTTAGTATCAATGCGATTAAAATTACCCGCTAAGTTTCCGTCGATATTATCATAATAAAAAATTCTTCCGCTAATACTGCCGCATAATAATTTATATGAACCCGCTACATCATACATAAACGGAGCAGCGCTTCCATCACTTGCGTATAAAGAAGGGTCACCTTTTACATTTACATTACCAAATATATTTGTGATCATTGTAAAAGAAGGCGCTGTTGGTGTTCCAATATTTTTATAATATGCTAAACGCCCGTTACGCAAACCAATTAACAGATCCGGCTTGCCATCCCGATCTATGTCAATTACCTGCGGATATGGCGCACCTGAAGTTGTTGATATACTAAATGAATTATAACCAAATATTGAAAAGTTACAAGGGTTTCCTGCACCCGCGGTATTTTGCAGCCAATGTATTTTCCCATAATAATCTCCTAAAATTAAATCTATATCACCATCGCCATCAATATCTCCTGGGGCGGGCACCAAACCACTTAAACTATAGGTAGCAACATAAGATGAAACATTTGCAAAATCCTTCGTCATTAAAGAATAACTTGGCTGTGTTAAAGTTCCAATGTTTCTGTAGTACGCTAACTTGCTTTTGTTTGTTGTTCCAGTATAATAACCATGATCACCAATTACCATATCTAATAATCCATCAGCATCCACATCAAATATTGCAGGATAAGCGCCTTCACCTAATTCGATCATTTCATCCTGCAAAAAATTATTTTTTACATATTGGAAATTTACGGTTGACGTGGTGCTTATGTTTTGATAATACCAAACACTGTTAACGTTTTCACTATTGGAGACATTCGGACTTGCAATTAAATCTTTTTTGCCGTCATTATCAATATCTATATTATAAGTACAAGGGAATGTATTCATTCTTACGATCACTGTTGAAGCTTTCGCAGGATAATTAGGGTACAGTTTTGTAGTATCTATCATGTGAGCATTAGTAAGAGTACCACCGTTCTCTAAATAATGTAATGTTGAACAGGAAATATCTCCCAAAATTAAATCTTTGATGTTATCTCCATTCCTATCGAAACACATTAAACATGAACCGGAGTGATACACTTTTTGAGTTGAGATGCCTGTTGAATGTCCATTAGCAATGTACTGATTTAAGGAGACAATACAATTGTTTTCGCTTATATCTCCCCAACTATAATCATCTATCTGATAAGTTAAACTATCAGGAATACCATAAGATTCCATGCTCATGTTTTTATGGTACTCAATATTAAAACCGGCTGAACTAAATGTTAGAATATCCAGATCACCATCATTATCAATATCAGAAAAGCCGGGCATGGAAACCGGACTCGAATATATTTGTGCATAATTCGGCGAGCTGGTTGGCGTTACATTAGAAAGAATAGCAGACTTTTTTAATTGGAAAGAAACGTTTCCTGCAGTCGAAATATTTTTAAACGCTTTTATACCACCTAATGTGTAAGTAAACAGATCGCTTCTGCCATCGTTATCATAATCCAAAAAAATTGCCCATTGCTGAACATTGGGAAATTTAGCTGTGTACTGTGCGTCATAAACATATTTTACTTGTCCAACTCCACCTTTATTCATAAAACATCTGAAAATACCATAGGCGAATAAATTCACTTTATCAAACAACACCAGATCCAGCTTACCATCCATATCCAGATCAATTTGCGAAGCCGAACAAAAATTCAGTCCGCCTGCCCACGCTGATTTTAGGACATTGCCGCCTTCGATCACAGTAATTGTATCGCGGCCAACAGGTAATTGTGCTTTTGTTATTGAAAAACAAAAAACAAGAATATAAATTATATGTTTAAACTTTTTCATCATTGAATTACAATTTTTTTCTCAAAAATTCTTTCAGTGGTTTTGCATCTTAAAAAATAAATTCCACTTGAAATATTTTTTACATCAATTAAATTGTTTTGGTTCTGATTTTCATTTTTAAGGATCAACTCTCCAAGTGCAGAATATATTTCTATAATAACGTTTGAATTGTCATTTTTAGTATTCAGCTTCACCATTATTATATCACTTGTAGGAACAGGAAACACTTTTATTGATGAATTCGCGTCCTGTTCATTAATTCCCGTACATAAATTAACAATTACGGCTAAAGAATCAGAAGTTCCATCACATCCATCCGGGTCAGTAACTGTAATTGTATAATAAAAATTACCAGCCACAGAACTTCCTGAAACTGCTAATGGATTTGATGAAGAACCGGTGTTCCATAAATAAGAAACAAAGCCGCCGGTTGCAGTAAGGATGTAATTAGTATTAACACAAGTTGTGGCAGAACCAATTGGAGTAACTGTTGGTTCCGGAGCCAAACAAAATTTTGCTAAAAAGGCATCTCTGTTACCCGCATAGGTCTGCATGTGCGAACCCGGTGTGGAAATAGAAGAAGTACTTACGGTTTCTCCTGCGATGTAAACTTTATTTAAATTATCAATTGCAATTCCATTTCCATAATCGTTATCCGGACCGCCAAAATAAGTTCCTAATTTTCTTTTTCCTGCATTTGTAAATTTCGCGAAGAACGCATCGTAAAAGTTAGTCGCGGATAAATTTGTTTGGTAAGCGCCTGCTGAACTCATCGCGTTTGTACTTAAAGTTTGTCCGCCAATTAATATATTTTTGTTAGGATCTAAGATCAAAGCAGTGATGTAATCTACATCATTTCCTCCATAATATGTTCCCCACGATCTGTTACCTGAAGAATTAAAAGATGCCAAAAATCCGTCATCTGCGCTGCCCATTGAAATTTGATACGCGCCGGCTGTAGCTATATTATTATTGCTCGTCGTATTGCCACCAAGGTAAATATTTCCGGTAACGTTATCTACTTTAAGGGCGATTCCTTTATCATCGCCAGCTCCGCCGTAATAAGTAGCCCAAATTAAATTAACTCCTGCCGAATCAAACTTTGCTACAAATGCATCGATTGATCCACCATTGCTGGTTTGAAAAGCGCTTCCTGTTGCAATCCCAAAAACACTATTTGTCATTCCTGTCACATAAATATTATAAGTTGCATCGCATGATAAACTATACGCTTCATCGGTACCGGTATCACCGTAATAAGTGCCCCATTGCCGCACACCGTTAGTGTTAAACTTCGCAATAAATACATCGTAATTTAAACTGTAAACGGTTGAATAAACGCCACTGGTTGCAATACCGGTTGTGCTTTCGGTATGACCGCTAATTATCACATCTCCTTTTCCATCAACTGTAACCGCCTGCGAAATATCGTGCATAGTACCGCCGTTGTACGTCGACCATAACCTTTGTCCGTTTGCATCAAATTTTACGAGCATTGCGTCATCAATGCCGCCGCCATAAACTGTTTGATGTGCACCTCCGCTGGCAATTGCTACAGTACTTCCTGTATCACCCGCTGCATAAACAATACCTGAAGGCATGACATACATAGAATAAAA
>DATMPR010000201.1:0-11352 GCA_035567575.1 Bacteroidia bacterium | reverse complement strand
TGGATTTACTACCAGAAAAATTCGATAAGAATATTGGATGCGTAATGGTTTCCTCTCATAGTAATGAAGCTGTAAATAATTTTTTAAAGAGTAAAGCTATTGAAATGGAAAATTTTGTTTTTGTAAATGAAATGATTGATTTTATTTCTGGCATTTACAATGAAATTGAAGTTAAAAATCAATCTTTCCCTCTGCATGTTGTTTTAGATAAGAAAGGTAATTGCCTTGCTTATTTGTTTGGATCATTTAATGATGAGGTTTCAGCAGCTCCTCTTATAAATTTTATTAATAATCTCGAATAATACGCTTTAATTAGCTTTTGCGCTGAAATCTTTGTTTATAATTAAAAACTGAAATAAACTTTCTCGCTATGGGTTTATGAAATGTGATTTCGATTAGATTTTTACTACCTTAGATCAAACAACTTAGCAATAATGCGGCGTTTTCTTATTATACTTTTTGTTATTTCTGTTATTGTAAATCTTGTTTTAAAGATCAAAAAAAACGGACGTATGCATCAAGGGAAAGAAATGGCGAGGCTTTTTCAATATAAAAAGGTAAGTTATAAGAATGGCTATAAGTATTTCGAAAATAAAATGGGCAAAAAGCACCCTGAAGTAAACATAAAAGGAAAAAATTCTATCATTATTTTCTGGGACAGCACCAATTTCGATTTTATGGGAAGCTCAACCATGAAAGATATGGATTCGCTGGCTGGTGTATTGGGCAAATATAGTTACAATTATATTTTTGCTACTGAAATGCGTGAAGATATTAGCAATTATTTTTTACAACGTAATGGAATTGAAAATAAAAACCTGAATATTGCAGGCGATATGGATGACTTTATATCAAGCTTGTATTGCGACTACCCAACACAACGCAAAGTATATTTTTCAGGAGATACCAGCAAAAATAACAAGTTTTATAATTTTCTTCATTACCAAAAAATAAAACCATATTATTTAATTATGGATACAAGCGGAAAAGTGTTGTACCACGGTGATAAATATTTCCTTCCTTCTAAGGACACAACATTTATGCGATACGCGAAATCAGGAATAGTAACGAAAACATTAAAAAACCTATGAGGTGGTTATTTGGCATAGCATTAGTAATATCGTTAGCATTTAACGCATATTTTATTGTGGGCGAAGTAGTTTATTACCACCAAATGGAATACGGCAAAATTTTAAACAAAGCAATGGGCGGAAGTGTAGGCGATGTAAAGTGGGGGAAAGGATTGGAAATGTTTAATGACAGCGTAAAGAAAAAATATCCTGAGCTTTCCGGTAAAAAATATTTTTACATTAATATGTGGGCTATGTTTTGTAGTCCTTGCATTAAGGAAATGCCTTGGTTAGATTCTTTATCTGGAACAATTAACAGAATGGATGTAGCTTATATTTTTCTTGCGGGCGAATCGGATAAAGCCACTAACAGCCTTATTGAACGAAAAAAATTCAAAATAAAAAACTTTGTTTATCTAAATAACATGAACGATTTTATTTCTTCGGTTTACAATGAACAAAAAAAGAAATCAGTAGTTTACCCAACAGTTTTAATTATTGATTCCAAAGGTAAAATTTATCACTCTTCCACGGGTGCTTTCGAAAACCAAAATGAAACAAAAGAGTTTGTTGATTTGATCAATAAATTGAAGTAGTTAGTTACGCTATCCATTAGGGTGGAGTTTAAGTTTTAGGGCGTGTCAGCCTAAGGCTGATCAGGCTTTCCGTTCCAATCTTTGCAAAGAGGCAGGCAAAGGATTTCCACTGCAATCCTTCACGCAATAAAGTTTAATTATTAAAACACCTCTGATGCTCTACAACCCACTGATGACAAGGGTTACAGAGATAGTTCATAACATAAGAGAGTAATTATAGAGAGAGAGTATATAGAAGTTTAGATTAATATTCTGTATAATTTAATATAAATCACATTTTAAAGTTCACTACAGTATTCAGTGCATCTAGGAATTTATTATGATCTTTAAGTCCTTTGGCAATGAGTTATCAGTTTGATGCCTAAAAAACATCATGGTTTTCATATAACCCATTTTCATGCTATCATTCAGTTTATTTGAAAGATACATCCCTAAAAATCGAGGGTCAGAAGACTGAGGAAATTTTGAATTCTTTTTAGCCCAGTTAATAAAATCCTGTACTTCTTTATCCTGCTGTTTTGGGAGTGATTTTATGAAGGTAATAAAGCGCATTACTTCAGTTTTGTGATTCCAAAGTTAGAAAATTATTTTTTTAAGTATCCCCTCTCACAAACTACCCCAGAAACAACCCCCGCTCAACTCTGCCCAAGGAAAGTCCTTGAGGTGTTTTAACCTATTAAATAAATTATTATGATCACAATTATTAGTGCTGTAGAGAGAAAAAACAGCAAGGAAGAAACATTTGTTGCATTAATCCTAAGTGGAGATGTAGAAATGGTAAAATCACAAAAAGGTAAATTCTATGCTACAACAAGAAAGGCATCAGTGCCATCAACACTGACTTTAGAGTTAGCAAAGAAAATGATTGGCCAAAGAATGAATGGCCAAATCGTTAAGAAGCCCTGTGAACCTTATTTGTACGCCACAGACAAAGGTGAAGAGATTGAACTGGATTTCACCTATGAATACATTGACAATCCTGAAAACCTAACTGAAGAAGTGTTCAGCTGATGGAAACAGATGAACTGTTCAACACTAGCCCTGAAAGCATTCTAATAGTAAATAGAGAAGGATTAAGGCGGCTTAAATGCCCTTTCACTGTTTTACTTATTGTAAAACTTGAAGATCTGGAAGAAGGTGAGACCTATCAGGTCAGATTGGTTTTACCACACAGCTATTATACAATTGTGTATGTGATCACAGGTCGCAAATACCATTTTCCTTACTACTATTTTATTATCCTTTAAAATTCATTTGTCAGCTGCAGTTATGAGTATTAAAAATTGATTACTGATAGCTGTATGCTGATAACTGAGTACAGATAAATGTTTGTAGAAGTAGGTTAAAGGATAATTGAACAGGAAATAAGGTGTTCATTACAGGGTGAGCGCAAAATCTGCGCCAAATACACACAACCCTCATTTGGCACATATTATTGCCAATGCTTCACCCTTTCATTCACAAAAAGCTCCTTTTAAATGCTTCTGCTAACGCACCCCAGCTATCCCACAAGCAATTAAACCGCTTTTTTATAATAGGTTCGCCTGCATGAAAATTTTGCCAAAGGTGTTTGCAACATAACTAATATGCGCCACTACATGGCTTTCATATCAGCACAAAATTTTCAACTCACGCAGGCTCACAAGCCCACCCTATTAAAAACATTTGGTGTACATCACCGCACGATTGCTCAAATTTCGGATGATTTTTCTTAAAAATTTCACAGGTAGTATCTATTTGATCTCCCTTTCTGTTTAAGTAATAATAGCTAATTACTGTTTGGGAATAAGTAGAATCAAAATTCAAAAAGTCTTTTGTATTATCATCTACAATAATTTTGATTTTATCTATTAGACTATCTGATTTACTTTCCAATTCATATAAAATTAAATCAGAGTTTATTTTTAATCCATTAAATGAGAATTTCCATTTTTTATTAAATTGATCTAAATAATAATAATCATATAAAAACACCGAGCCTACTTTATAGGTAAGGTTATCCAAAGAATATTTGTTTTTAATTTTATTATTAAATTGAGGCTTTTCAAAAAAAATTCCATTATTCAGAATTAGCTCCTGACTCAAAAAGGATTTTGTAAGAAAGAGTAGAAATATTATTACATATATATATTTAGTAGTTAAATTCATACATTGAGAACAATAATTGTATTGTAAGTTTTCTTGTTTTAGACTAGTTAAGGTATAATTTAAAAAAGTTTACTTTTTTAAAAAATCAATAAACCTGTAATTGCCAGTATACAATTTATCATATATATATTAAATTTAAGGTAGCGTTTTAATAAAAACAAATGTTTAACAATAAAAAAGTCATTAATTGGAAATTTAACACAAATAGATTTACCCGTTAGTGGGTATTTGCCAATGGTGTTCAGATTCGCACTTGGTGTTTTATAAGTTTAGGGCGTGCCCTTTTCCCGAAGGGAAGCCTTCGGCTCAGGTCAGGCTTTCCGTTCCAATCTTTGCAAAGAGGCAGGCAAAGGATTTCCACTACAATCCTTCACGCAGTACTGTTTAAAATCAAAAAATCTTATTGAAGCTAATAAAAAACAATCTGCATCAGCTAAAAAAACTAAATAGCCTGGATTTTTTTATAGCATTTCGCTATTTGCAAGATGATGTCAACTATAAAACACTAATTACTAGCTAAAAACTGAGAACAGTATCATTTCTATAATATACCGTATCTGTCATTTTATTATTTACACTGGGAATCCATTTTCCTTGTTTACGTCCTTGACTATCGGTAACATTTACTGTATCATTTCCGTTCATCTCATATGATCCTATTAATTTCAATGACTTATGGTCATTTATGCATCCAGCAAAAAAGAAAATAATTAAAAATAGTATGATTTTTATATTATTCATAGAGTTAAATTTATAAAAATAAATTCATTTTATTCTTACTTCTTACAAAATCTCTTAATCACTCATTTAGTATCCGTAAAAACACGGATAAAGTAGATGGGTAATTATACGGATTAAATTTTCGGTGTTTTTACTGAGAAAATTGCCACCTAAATGCACATTACAGTTTGATTCACCAAATGGATTTAACTTGGGTGAATACTTTGAAGGTGGGTGAGTGCAGGAAATAAGCTTCTCGCGAATTTTATGATTGCAGATTTGGCCTCTGGAATGAGTCAGAAATTTAAATAATTATACATTCGAGAAAATGAGGTTAATTTACTACCTTAGATCAAACAACCCACCAGGTATGCGGCGTTTTTTAGTAATACTTCTTTTTATTTCCATTGGCGTTAATGCTTATTTTCTTGTAATAAATTTAGGGCGTATGCATAGGAGTAATGAAGAAAAAAAACTTCATTTTTGGAAAGATATAAGCTATCAGGAAGGATTTGATCATTTCAAAAAGCAAATGAAAGAAAAGTATCCGCTATTTCCATTTGAAGAAAAGATATACGTGGTTTATAGATGGGACTCAACATTATTTGAATTTGAATATGCGGAACAAATGAAGGTTTTAGATTCACTTGCCGGTTGCTTAGGAAAACGTACATTCTGCTATGTATTTGCAACCGAAATGGAACAAACTGCCTCAGATAGTTTTTTAAAACGAAACAACACTAAGTTTGAGAATGTGAAGATGCTTTACAATATGGACGATTATTTATCCGGTCTTTATAGCTGCAAAGATGTAAAATTGAAAAAGGGAAAACACTTTGGCGCTTCCCCGGAAAAAATGAAAGAGGAATGTGGAATTGACGTGACTAAGTTTAAGAAAAAGACTTTTTTTGTGATAATGGATAGTAAAAGTAAGATACTGTTTAATAATAAAAACATTTTCATGGTTTTAAAAGATACAGCTTTCATGAATAAATTAAATTCTTTGGCGCAGGAGGATAAAATAAAAACAATCAACTAAATGAAATGGCTTTTAGGCATATTACTGACTTTATCATTGGGGGCTAATACCTATTTTGTATGGCGTGAAATAAAGTATAGGGAAAATGTAGAATGGGGCAAACGCATGGATAAAGCCTTTGGCGGAAAAGTTGAAAATATTCCCTGGTCAAAAGGACTTCCAATGTTTAATGATAGCTTAAAGAAACATTATCCTAAACTTAAGACTAAAAAGTATTTTTATATTAACATATGGGCCATGTTTTGCCACCCTTGCATAAAGGAAATGCCCTTGTTAGATTCTTTAGCAGGAACAATTGAGAGAAAAGATGTAGCTTATATTTTCCTATCGGATAATTCTTATAAAGGAACCAAAGATCTTCTTGTACGCAAAAAATTTAATATTAAGAATTTTGTTTACCTGGACAACATGGACGATTTTATTTCTTCGGTTTATAACGAGCAAAAAAAGAAATCAAAAGTATTTCCAACAATTGTGATCCTTGATAACAAAGGTAAAATAGTACATTACGAAACCGGCGCTTACGAAAATGTAAAAGAAGCAAAAGAGTTTGCTGATCTGATTGAGAAGTTGAAGTAGGAATTATTTATAACCGCTCGTTTTCAAAATAAAATCAGGACTGAAGTTGGTCCAGTATTTTGGTTCCATGTTTGGGGACTGTTTTAAAGAAGCAGTTACAATATCACGGCCTAAAATATAACCTGTACAGAGAGGATATTCACCAATTCCAAACATAATACTATCTTGGTAAACAAAATCTGTGTTTTCTAATTTATTTTTTATTTTGTTCCAAAGATTCTTTTTTTGAATTTCTAATAAAGTAGAATCCCAAGGTTCTTTTATTTTGGGATATACTAAATGAGAAAAAACTACTGCTTTTCCTTCAAATATTAAGCGATCAAGAAAAATATTGCGAAGGGAATTGAAATTTAAATTAGTCCAATAAGCATGATGAAATTCATGAGCTATTGTTATTTCTAACTCGTCTTCCCAGCCCTTTGCAAAAGGATCAATAAAAATGGCTATGTGTTTGCTACCTATAGTAAGACCACTGATCCCTCCAAGTTTTTCTGAAGAATTGCTATCAAAACTTGGAAAAATAAAAATATTTAAATCATCGTATGGTAAATAATTCTGACACTTCATCAAAGCATTATTAATTCTGTTTTTTATCGTTTGTTGTTTTGAGTTTAGTTGTTCAATGTTTTTTTTGAGACTAGCTCTATCAATAATACCATTTGAAGTATCGGATCTGTAAGATTGAAACAAATCAGCATATTCACATTTGGAGAAATAAGTATTAAAGATACTGTCGAGTAATTTCTCACCAAGTTTCATACTTTCTTCCCGACTTAATTTTTTATCAGCTTCTAGCCAATTACTATAACAGTTTGTAAAAAAAAGTATTTTGTGAGTGGAAAGGTTATTCTTCTCTTTGGAAGTATTGCAATTATTGAATAAGAGAATTACTACACTTATTATGCAGAAGCACCTGATAGCTTTCATAAATTAAATATAGGAATTATAACAGGAATATAAACAACTCTAAATCCATACGGACTAAATTACCTTTATGAAATTGAATTTTTCCACTACCTTTAAGTATGAAAAAGTTGATTATTGCATCATTTGTGGGTCTATTTTTTATGAGTTGTAAAAAAAACTACACTTGCGTATGTTATTATCAGGGACGAGAGGGTTCTACAGATAATATTAGAACAATAACAAAAACAAAGGCACAAAAAGATTGTGAAAGAATCCAAAAGGAAGCTTCGTGGGATCTTTGTGAATTGGAGTAAGAAAAGAGTAAAAATCAACCAGTCTGGCTTGGGTTTCAGGGCTTTTATAAGATTTTTCATTAAAGTAGTTCTGTGTGAAGGATTGCAGTGGAAATCCTTTGTTTGCCTCTTTGCAAAGATTGGAGCGGAAAGCCTGACCTGAAAGGGCACGCCCTAAAACTTATTAAACGCAGGTGACAGATTGAACACTACCCACTATCTCTCCAATTTTATTTAATTTTTTCAATTTTTATTCCTGAAGGCAAGGGGCCTAATATAGATTTCTCAAAAGGAATTTCATCTCTGTTTCCGTAAAATGTTCTTGTTTGTTTGTTTTTATCATTACAAAATATAATGCTCTTGCCTCTATAAGAAAATCCTCCATTTTCCGAAGGAAAAAGTCTATTTATTATTTTAAGGGAATCTTCCTTAGTTATTTTTTTTAATCCTAACTGTTTAATTAGTTTTTTATTTTCTGCCTCCTTAATTTTTATTAAAACATAATTGTTTTTGTAGTAATAGTAATAATATGGGGAAATAATAGAATATTCACCAGAATTTAAAATATACCCTAAAGTGAAACAGTATTCCTCTTTTTTGTCATTAGAATCGTAAAATTTGGTTGCAAAAACTAAGTACTGGGAATCTTCCGAATGTTTAGAATTCATTGTATCCATAAAAAACTGTAGCTCTTTATTAAAACTCTTTATTTTTTTTGTAAGTAATGAATCCTTATTGGCAGCTAACGAAATAAAACCACAAAACAAGAGAATCAAAAATGTCAGTTTTTTCATTTTTTAAGATTAAAATTGTAAATCCAGGTACCATAATTAGTTCCGGGCATTCCCATTGGTGGTATAGTATTATATTGTACTTGCCAAACATTTCCGTCGTTACTAAAAACGTTTACAGGAATCTTCCAAAAATAACTATTATAAGCATCATCGTGTGAAGGTCCTGAAGAATCTGGATGCGAGTGATATTGCTCTTCTACATCTGCTCTGTAATATCCTGGAATTGTATTAAAATTATTTCTTGACCTTGTTTCATCATTATAATTATTATCCCAAGGTTGTACAAAATAGCTACCATCGCATAATCGAACTGCGGCCACTTCCTTCGTATTATTAACCGCCTGATCAGCCATAAAAGAATTAAACTCATTATCAGAACAAATAAATCCACCATACTTTGCGTTGGGAGGCTACAACATAATCCCTATAATTTTGCTTTAAGATTAGTCAACCCTACAGTCAACCTCATAAAAACCAAATGCCCTGAAGAACTTATCAACAGGGCATTTTGTAATTTTTATCGTGGTCATGTAGGAACTACTGCATTTCAATTTACAATGACACCAAAACCCACTATTTTCTACAATACTATTGGGAAATCAATACTGACAGGCATTACAGAAAGACGAGCAATATTTAAAGAGGTTTAAATAAAAGGAATTAAGTGGGGAAAATGTGGGGAAAGTTCGGGGAAGCTTGTATATTTGTATGTGGCATCAATCAAATTTATTGTAAGAGGAAGTTCTGAAACGGCGAGTATTCATATACGGTTTAAAGAAGGACGCTTAATTGATCTAACGGCAAAGACAAATTTTATAATTGATTCTGGCGATTGGAGCGATGCAAAAGGGCAACCAAAAACTCTAAAGGACGAAGGTCTTAAATCCATTCATAGTAAGTTAACCGCTTTCAAATCTAAATTACTAAAGCACTATAACGAAACATCAAATAAATTGGAAATAAACTCACAATGGTTAAAAGACTTCATTAATCCACCTCAGCGAGTTACCGATATACCAGACAAGCTTGTTTATTATTTCGATTATTATACTCAGTATAAAAAAAACGAAATAGGATTATCGACTGTCAAAAAACTAACTGTGGTTAAGAATCTTGTAATCAGATTTCAAAAGGAAACAAAAACGGAGTACTTTGTAAAAGACGTTGATGCTAATTTTAAGCTGAGGTTTGAAGACTATTGTCTAAAAGAAAATTATGCCTCAAACACAATTGCCCGAACTATTAAATTTATTAAAACCATTTGCTATCACGCCCGAACCAATGGCATAGAAACAAATTTTCAATTAGATAGCATTACAGCAAAGTATATAAAAGTTGAGAAAATTTATTTAGCTATTGATGAACTTAAAGCAATTGAAAAGGTAAAATTAGATAATGATAATCTTTTAAATGCAAGGGACTGGCTTTTGATTAGTTGCGAAACAGGACAACGTGTTTCGGATTTTTTACGATTCACGAAAGACCTCATTCGGTACGAAAATAAGAAACCACTTATTGAATTTACACAGGTTAAAACCGGAAAAATAATGACAGTTCCGTTAAGCAAAAAGGTTTTATCAATTCTTAAAAAGCGGAAGGGTGACTTCCCTAAAAGTATGAGCGACCAAAAGTACAACGATTATATAAAGGACGTTTGCAGGGAAGCCGGACTAACCAAGAAAGTGAAAGGTAGTATTATTGAAGTCACTGATAAGAAAACGAAACGTAAAAAGAGTGGAGTTTTTGAAAAGTGGCAATTAGTTTCTTCTCATATTGGCCGCCGGTCATTTAGTACAAACAATTATGGGATTATACCCACTTCTTTATTAATTGGGGTAACAGGTCATAGTACCGAAAAAATGTTTTTAGAATACATTGGTAAAAGTGATACACAAAAGGCAATGCAATTGGCAGAATATTTTTAGAGTTTGATGGGTATGAAAATTATTAACGAGATGAAAGATTAATGGACGGGCGAGATTTATATGAACGAGCAAAAAGTAATTATTATAAAACATTTCCTGAAGGGAATCAAAAAGAGTTTTTGGAAATGGAAATCAATCACCAAAAAGAACTTATTAAGGAGCTTCAAGAACCCGGAACTAAAAGACAGCCAATAGAGGCGAAGTTGATGAACGCCGCAAAAAAACTTTTAGTTTTATTAGAAACAGAATACAGCACCAACTTTAAAGCACCAGAGCCACTTTCATCGTGCATATATTCCATTGATTCAACTAAAATAGTAATGCAAACTGCTCCTGAGTGTTTTACTCATTTTAATAATGTTCCTCCAAAAGAAAATGAGTTTGACCTTAACAACAAGAATGTTTATTCTCCTGATGGCGAATTAATAAAGGAGGCAAATAATCCGAAGGATTACGACTTAAAATTCGCTGTAATGATAAAACGGACTTATCCAATCTATGATTGTGTTAAACCATTAAATCGACACTATGATAAAGCTCCTAACAAAGAATTATTCCTAAAACATATCGAATACTGTACTTTATTATTTGATTTTTTGAAAGTAGATCAACCTGAGAAATGTGAATTTATAAAGAATTGGATAGCAGATAAACGAACGGAGATCGAATTAAGTAGCTATGAAAATGGATTCAATTTTTTTAAGGATGCGGACACAGAAACGTATCATTATAATAACGAGTTCACAATTACAAAAAAAGGAAAAAAGCGTAATTATTCGGCTTATACATATTGTGAATATACTTTAGAGTGTTATTGCCTCAACGTTGACAAAGAACCTGCCTTAAAGAAAAAGATATTAATACTGAAAAGAGCTGAGAACCGTTTGATCGATAAAATCGAATCACTTAAGCTTACCGGCTGTGAGAAGGTTTTGGAGGCTTGCAGGAGAAAAATGAAATTAATTGAGTATGAAGATTCAATAACTCCGAATACTAATCTCATTGTTGAGACCAAACCAAACATCCCTTTTAATACTTTAATTTTTCCAAACCTTATAAGCTATGAGTTTTTTGTGTTATTAAAAGATAAATTTGTAAGGCAGAGATACCAACTTGCTGACTTTAGTTTTATTTATTGGTATATGTTAGAAGATAAGTTACTAAATAAAGTTAGTCCAACCGATTTTAGAACTTTTATTTATGATAGTTTTAATATTGAATTAGACAAACTTAAGACAAAAAACACCTCCGAAACAGAGAACAAAAAACAACTCTACAAAAG
>DATMPR010000200.1:0-6878 GCA_035567575.1 Bacteroidia bacterium | reverse complement strand
TGTTTTATCGCAGCGCACGCGTATTAAAATTGTAGTGCTTCAATAAATTTTATTATTTTTAATAAGCCAATCTCGAAAAAGGTTGGCTTATTTTATGCTCTAAAAAATGGGGAAAAGCCTTAGACTTACAAAAGTATTTTTAGCAGGCATTTTTTTTAGTGCGCTTTCCCATTCAACACAAATTCTCGACCCCACTCTTACACCGCGTTTTATTGTGCTCGCTGTTTTTTTAATGTTTGCGGCTTTTATGTTGTATCGTTCCGAACTAAAATTAAATTGGGAAATTGATATCATTACTAGTTCTTATTTTTTATTCGCTTTATTTTGTGTGGCAAGTATTAGCTGGGCGAACACAAATTCAGAAGCTTTTTTCGAGAGTTCGAAAGTTGTTCTTTCTTTGGCCGTTTTTGGATTCGCGTATTTTTCTTTAAAGCATGATGCCGGATTTTTAAAAAATAATTTGTGCAAGTTTTCGGTTGCTGTTGTTTTTATTGGTGCGGGATTTGCGTTTTCCCAATATAGTAAGATCCGTATTCATGATAAAGAATCACTTTATCAGATAACCGCGCTTAACGGACATAAAAATCTTTACGCCAGTTTTTTATTTTTGAATTTGTTTTTTCTGATCGGTGCCGCAATGGATTTGAAAGGTTTTTTAAAATTGCTCTCGTATATTGCCATTGCCTTAGCATTACTTATTCTGGTATTTATTAAAACCAAAGCGGTGTGGATCGGCTTATTACTCACAGCACTTATTTTTGGTTTTTTATATGTGACAAAAAAAATAAAACTGAAATTCAATTTTTACATTTCTTTAATTGTGTGCGTGCTGCTTGCTAATTTATTTTTTGCTTATGTTGTTCCAATGGGTATTGAGAAAGGACTTAGTCATAACGAAATTGTAAGTAACAGCTCAACGCAGGAGCAGAAAGAAAAAGAACTCGACAGTGAACGCTTAATGCTTTTTCATAAAACTTACGACATGATCGGCAAACATCCATTTATTGGTGTTGGCATGGGTAATTGGCAAATTTATTTTCCGGATGCAACTTTAAGCGGCATGTGGCGCGCCGAAGATCTTAATTTTACTTTTCAGCGGCCGCATAACGATTGGCTGTGGATACTTTCGGAAACAGGTTGGATCGGATTAAATTTATTTTTTGTCTTTATTTTTTCAGTGCTATTGCTTTTATCGCGTGCTTTGCGTAATGAGGCAGCAAGTAAGCGTTCTCATATTGAAATGATGTTATCCGCAGCTTTCATCATTGGTTTTTTTACAATTTCATTTTTCGATTTCCCGAAAGAACGCATCGAACATTTAATTTTTATCAATATTATTTTAGCATTAGCTTATTATCAGATCAAAAATAATTCTGGTATTGAGATATTAAAAAAAATTAATTTATCATCGGGGATTTTGTTTTGCATAATGCTTGTCATTTTATTTTCGTGTGTAATTGGTGTGTTGCGTTACCGCGGCGAATATTACACACGC
Source organism: Bacteroidia bacterium (assembly GCA_035567575.1). Taxonomy (GTDB): domain Bacteria; phylum Bacteroidota; class Bacteroidia; order B-17B0; family Aurantibacillaceae; genus JAHEYG01. Next base: position 5,383 of record DATMPR010000200.1, on the reverse strand, counting down.
AAAATGTACGACGAAAAAGCATTGAAGAATGAAGTGAAAGCCATTGATGCAGGTTATGAGGCTCTAAGTTTTGCATATTGCCTCGATCCCACATCAGTCCCTATTTATTGGTACACCGCTAATGCTTATGCCAATTTACAGAATTACCAAAAAGCACATGCAGATTTTCTTTTGGCACTCAAGCATAATCCATACAACAGAAATGTATTAAACGACCTGGGTTCCTCTTATGCCTTTACGAACAATAAAGAATTAGCTAAAAAATATTACGAAGAGGCTTTGCGTATTTCTCCGCGCTTTGATGATCCTAAATTAAATCTTGCTGCTTTGTACATTCAGGAAAAAAATTGGGCTAAAGCCGATACTTGCTTAAGATCGATGCTGCATGATTCAGAAAGGCGAAGCAAGTATCAAAAAATGGTGGATGCTTTTAAATAAATTACTTATCCAGCATTTTCAAACATTTTTTCAGATCAATTCCCTTTCCTAAAACTCCACTAAACAGTTCCGGATTTTTTTCGATCCGCTTTAAAGCGTTGCGAATTGTAAAATCTTGCGGTGCTAATCCGGGTTTTACTTCTTTCCATTTCAATGGCATCGAAACAGTAGCGCCTTCTTTAGGACGTAAACTGTAAACCGAAGAAATAGTTTGTCCGCGTCGGTTTTGTAAATGATCGAGGTAGATCATTTTATTGCCGCGCTTTTTTAAATTCCTTTCTAAACTTGTGAATTTCGGTAATTGTTCTTGCGCCATGATACAAATTAAATGTGCAAAATCTTTCAGCTGATTGTAAGTATATTTTTTTTGCATGGGAATATAAATATGCATTCCCGTAGCGCCGGATGTTTTACAATAACTTTCTGCACCTGCAATTTTCAAAATATCGTTGAGCACATTCGCAGTTTCTATAACTTGCTCAAAAGTATTTTTCTCAGAAGGATCAATATCAATAATTAAATAATCAGGTTTATCTAAATCATGAATGGTAGAATGCCACGGATTTATTTCAATGCAGCCAAGATTATTCAAATAAGTTAATGTAGGCGCATCGTTGCAAATGATGTAATCAATATTTTTATTGGCTGACTCAGAAAATACATTTTTAGTTTTTACCCACGACGGAGCATCCATTCCTGCATCTTTATGATAAAAACCAAATTCTTTAATGCCATTGGGATTTCTTTTCAGTGATTCAGGCCTGTCTTTTAAAAATGGTAAAATATATTTTGAGATGCTACTGTAGTATTCAACCACATCACCTTTGGTTATTTTTTCTTCGGGCCAGAATATTTTATTAAAATTGCTGACCTTCACTTTTATTTTTCCGAAAGGAATTATTTTGTCTGTTGGCTTAACAGTTTCTTTTTTTTTCGATGTTACGGTGTCTGTTTTCATATCTTTTATATTTTTATCATCGCGCCATCTTAAAAATATGGGATGGCGCAGTCTTCCGTCTTTAGTCCACTCTTTATATTTTATTTCACAAACTAAAATTGGTTTTACCCAGGTGGCGGGCTGGTGGGTTTTAATTTTTTCTTCGAAAGGAGATTTTTTTTGAATTAAAGGTTTTAACTTTTTATTCGCCTCTTTTAATTTGTCAGTATCAAAACCTGAGCCGGTATGTCCGGCATAAATTAATTTTCCTGTTTTCATTATTCCTAAAATCAATGCACCGAAATATTTTCTCCCGCCTCTTGGTTCGGTGAATCCACAAACAATTACATCTTCCGATTTATGATGCTTTATTTTTAACCACTCTCCGATCCGCACGCCTGGAGAATATAATGAATCTGCTTTTTTCGCCATGATTCCTTCCAGCCCGCTTTTGAGTGTTGCATTAAAAAAACCTATTCCATTTTCGGTAATATGATCAGAATATTTTACGACCGAATTTTTTTTATTCAGTACTTCCCTCAATAATTTTTTTCGGTCGAGAAGCGGAAGATCGCAGGTGTCGGTACCATTAAGTTCGAGCAGATCGAACACACGGTATTCCAAAGGAAAATTATTTTCAGTTCCATAATATTGCAGCAATTGAAAATCAGAAATGCCTTTTTTGTTCATCACTACAATTTCACCATCAAGTGTTGCATTGACATTTAATTTTTTTAAAGCATCAATAACAATGGGATATGATGCATTAAATGTATTTCCATTCCGCGAATATAATTTTACATCGCTCTTCTCCACCTCAGCAATAGCGCGGTAACCATCCCATTTTATTTCGTAGATCCAGTCTTTGCCGCTAAAAGGCGTATCGGTTTCTTTAGCCAACATGGGCCTTATGAAGTGTTGGAGTTTTTTCGTTTTGCCAGGTAAGTGTTTGCGGACTTTTTTTTTACCTCATTCTTCGTTATTCCATTCTTGTGCTGCAACAACCATTTATTGATGGGAGAATTTTTTAAAGTTTGTTCTTCGCTGTTGTAATTTTTATCTACCGCGTGTTTGTCTTTATGTTTTATCAGCAGCCACGCGTTTTCCTGTTTGGCGGATCTTAATTTTACCAATGCAAATTCGCCTTTTAATTTTTTTCCGAATAAAATAAATTTTAAACTTCCGGCTTTTAATTGCGCTTTTAATTTTTTCTCGGCAGTTTCTTTATCGGAATTATCCAGATCACAAAAAGTTCCTTCATCCCAAATCTCAACAATTCCTGCGCCATAATTTCCTTCCGGGATCACACCGGCAAATTTTCTGTAATCAAAAGGATGATCTTCTACCATCATCGCTAATCTTTTGTCGTTGGGATTTAGTGATGGTCCTTTTGGAACTGCCCAGCTTTTTAAAGTGCCTCCTAATTCTAATCTGAAATCATAATGCAAATGAGATACTTTGTGCCGCTGAACAACGAAAGATAATTTTGAGCGCGACTTTTTAATTTCCCCTATGGGTTCAGGCGTTTTTTTAAAATTTCTTTTTTTATGGTACAGCGCTAAACTCATCTAGGATGCTTTTTTGTGTTTAGTATTTAAGCTCGCTTTCAGTTGTTCCATTAGATCTTTGGTTTTGCTGTGTACGACTTTTAATTTTGTTTCTTTTGGTTTTATACCTTTGGCTTTTGCTTTTATTAATTTTAAAAGTTCAGCAGAATATTTATCCTTGTATTTTGAAATATCAAATTTACCTGACAGCTGATTAATTAACGACACAGCCATTTTTAATTCGCCGTCTTTTATCTCTGTTTTTTTGGGGAGATCCAATTCTCCCTGATCCCTTATTTCTTCTTCGTAACGGATCCTGTTTAATACAATTACTTTTTTATCGGCTTTTAAATAGCCAACGTTTCACTATTGCGTAATACAAATGAAGCCACGCCAACGGTCGACACCCAATCTTCTAAAATGTTTTTCTCCTTCGTTAATTTCTCCTTCGCGAATCACGAGTGCTTTATTAAAAACATTTTTTTCGTGCAATACTTTAAATTCTTCCATAACAAAAATTTCAATCCGCTCAAAGTTAATTCTGACCCGAGGTTTTAAATCAAAAAATGGCTAAACCCTGCTTTTTAATAGCCGATTGGTTGTGAAATTGGGTTAAGAGCGGGCTTTTCAGGGTTAAATGTTTTAAAAAATTTAGAAAATAATTTAAAGCTCAAATTTTTTGGTTTTGTAGCTCATAAAAAGTGTTTTGGACTTTATTTTCTTTTTTAATGAGCTATAAATTAATGTTTAAAGCTCATTTCTACATAAATTGACATACAGAAATATTCTAAAATTGCATCAAAATATATATTTATTTTGTTAAAATAATGCATTTTTGAATGATTTTGAGTTAAAATAGTGATTTTTATAGAATTAATGACTTTGGATCCGCTCAGCCACGGGCATTGGATTTCAAAGCATATTATTTCTTCGGAGTAACAGAACAGGAACCTGAGCGAAGTTGAAGGGTTGCTTAGAACATTATGCCAAAAAAAGAGTATTTTTGCTGTCCGTTCTATGAATGCAGATTTAAGGGTTTTTTACTTCTAACTTCTACAATCTGACTTCGTACCTCGAATGGTCCTGTGGCCGAGTGGCTAGGCTGAGCTCTGCAAAAGCTCCTACAGCGGTTCGAATCCGCTCGGGACCTCTGATAAAACCCCAATGGTTGATCGCCATTGGGGTTTTTATTGATAGTCAATAGGTTTCATTCTTGGTTCTGCTTTCCTCCGCTTGCTTCTGCTTAAAAATGTGTTAGAAATGTGTCAGTAAAATGGGTTTGTGTTAGTAATTTCATTTTTTACCACGTTTTTTTTCGCCTTTTTTAGTCTTTTTATTTAGCTGATTTAAAAACTTAATCACGTCAGCTTTTCTGTTGCGCGTTAATTTGGCATAAATTTCGGTTGACCGGATTGATGAATGTCCCATTAATCCAGAAACAGTTTTTATATCCCCTGTTTCTTCAAGTGTTCGTGTTGCAAAAGTGTGTCTCGCACAATGAAAGCTAAGTTTTTTATTAAGCCCTACTAATGTAGCGATGGTTTTCAACGCAGCATTGGTTTTTTGATTCGATAGAACCGGAACTATTCTGTTTGTTTCCTTATGGTAAGGTTTGTATTTGTCGTAAATCTTTACAGCCTCGTCCTGTAAGGGGGTCTCAAGGTACTCCTTTGTTTTTTTAATTTTGAGACTCACCCACATTAATCCATTTTTATCTTTCTTCACCATACCAGGTTCTATGCGTGAAACATCTGAGTATCTAAGTGAAGTGTAACAACTAAAAAGAAACGCGTCCCTTACTCTTTGCAAGCTGAGGTTATCAGCGAGATCGTGTTTTTTCAATTCAACAAGTTCTTCTTTGGTTAAAAAAACTTTGTTCACTCCTTTAAATGGCTTCAGCCTATAACCAATAAAAGGATTGCGGTCTAAAACTTCACTGCGTATTGCTGAGTTTACAGAAGCTTTTATCTTTCTCAGGTACGTGGTTGCAGTGTTCCCGTTCATTGGACGACCTGTCTGTTTATTCGGTGTTGTAAGAAGGTAATGTTCGAATCGCTCAAGGAATTTCCGAGATAGGTCGGACATTTTATAATTCTGCCATCCTTGCAATTTTAGAAATCTATGCAAATGCGTTTGTGTTTTTAAATAGTGTGCAATAACGCCTTCACCATATTCATTTGGTTTCAGTTTTAATTCCTCAATATGTTGAGCGTAATAATCTGTGAATTTCATTTCGCCGTTTACTGAAACAACACCGTTCTTTTGGTTCGTGTATTGGTTCTTAATAGCTGCGGCTGAAATAGGTGAGTTTGATTTTATTAATTGCTCGTAAATATCAGTTAAACCAACCCTGGCTGCCATTACTTTACTATTTCTTTTTACGTACTGCTCTGCGCCTTTTTTAAATTGTTCGTTTGCAGTATCCCATTCATCAATGTCTACATCCATTTTTAATGAAATG
>DATMPR010000199.1:0-2713 GCA_035567575.1 Bacteroidia bacterium | reverse complement strand
TGTAAACCTTTAGCCGAAACTAAGTCTTCTAATTCAGTTAATGATTTTTTACCAAAGTTTCTGAATTTCAAAAGATCGTTTTTGTTAAAAGCAACAAGTTCGCCTAAAGTTTCAACGTCAGCGGCTTTTAAGCAATTTAATGCGCGAACTGAAAGATCCATATCAACAAGCTTAGTTTTTAATAACTGACGCATGTGTAATGATGTTTCGTCAAATTCTTCTTCGCTCTTTTTATCTTCAGTATCCAATGTAATTTTCTCATCAGAAAATAACATGAAATGGAAAATTAAAATTTTAGCAGCTTCTTTTAAAGCTTCTTTCGGATGAATAGAGCCATCAGAAACGATATCTAAAATTAAACGTTCGTAGTCAGTTTTTTGCTCAACACGATAGTTCTCGATTGTATATTTTACATTCTTAATAGGAGTGTAAATAGAATCGATAAAAATTGTTCCGTTAGGGGCGCTGTTCGATTTGTTTTCTTCAGCAGGAACATAACCACGTCCTTTTTCAATGGTTAATTCCATTTTAATTCGAACTGATGGATCGCAATTGAAAATAACGAGATCAGGATTCAATACTTGAAAACCATTAACGTATTTTGCGATATCACCTGCTGTAAATTTATCAGCGCCGGCAAAGTGTACAACCACTTTTTCAGCTTCGTGATTATCTAATTGTTTTTTAAAACGAACTTGTTTTAAATTTAAAATTATTTCAGTTACGTCTTCAACTACGCCTTTAATAGTTGAGAATTCATGATCAACACCTTCTACGCGTAAACTTGTTACAGCGAAACCCTCAAGTGATGATAAAAGTATGCGGCGTAATGCATTTCCAATTGTAATACCAAAACCAGGCTCGAGAGGACGGAATTCAAATTGACCTTCAGTCTCAGTAGAGTTAATCATTATTACTTTATCGGGCTTTACGAAATTTAAGATTGCCATTTATATATATATTAAGGTTATTAAATTAGTTCTAAAAATTATTTCGAGTACAATTCGACGATAAGCTGTTCTTTGATATTTTCAGGTATCTGTGAACGCTCAGGACGGTTAATGAATTTTCCGCTCATGGTAGTTTTATCAAAATCTAACCAAGGATATTTGTTCACTGAACCTGTGATGCAATTCACGATAGCTTCTAACGATTGTGACTTTTCACGGACAGAAACGATATCACCTGCTTTTAAAGTGTAAGATGAAACGTTTACCGGAGAACCGTTAACTGAAATGTGCGAGTGAGAAACAAGCTGACGAGCGGCACGGCGGGTTGGGGCGATACCTAAACGGTAAACTACATTATCCAAACGTGCTTCGATCAATTGTAATAATACTTCACCGGTAATACCATGTGAACGTGCTGCCTTATCGAAAATTTTCGCGAACTGACGCTCTAAAATACCATAAGTATATTTAGCTTTTTGCTTTTCCATTAACTGGATAGCATATTCAGATTGCTTTGCACGTTTTTTTGTTTGACCGTGCTGCCCCGGAGGGTAATTCTTTTTTTCCAACGCTTTATCAGGGCCGAATATGGGCTCCTTGAATTTGCGGGCGATTTTTGATTTTGGTCCTGTGTACCTTGCCATTTTAAATAATTGTTTTTTCTTTTGTGATGAAGTGTACTTTATTCTACTTCATCGTTGTTTTTATTATTTAAGCTGAAAGCTCTTTTAGCCATCAGCTCCAAACCTTTATCCCCGATACAAATCGGGACCTCGGGCCGGCTGTTTTTAAATTTTTATACTCTACGACGTTTCGGTGGGCGGCAACCGTTATGCGGCATAGGTGTGATATCTACAATTTCAGATACCTCGATACCATTTGCTGCAATTGTACGCATTGCTGATTCACGACCTGCTCCAGGACCTTTGATATACACTTTTACTTTACGTAAACCTGCATCAAATGCAACCTTTGCACAATCGGTAGCTGCCATTTGCGCAGCGTACGGCGTATTTTTCTTAGAACCACGGAAACCCATTTTACCGGCAGAAGACCAGGAAATAACCTGACCCGCCATGTTGGTTAACGAAATAATAATATTATTGAACGTCGCGTTAATATGTGCTTCTCCTACAGCTTCAACTTTTACCACGCGTTTGCGGGCTGCTGCTTTTCCTGTTAAAGGCGTAGTGGCTGATTGTTGTTTTGCCATTTTTTTATCTTTTTACTTAATTAGTTATTATTTAACTGCCATTTTCTTGTTAGCAATCGTCTTACGTTTTCCTTTACGCGTACGCGCGTTTGTTTTTGTACGCTGACCACGAACCGGTAAACCGTTACGGTGACGGGTACCACGGAACGAACCGATATCCACCAAACGTTTAATGTTTAACTGAACTTCAGAACGAAGTGCGCCTTCAACTTTAAAACGGGAGTTGATATAGTTACGGATCGCGTTTTGCTCATCATCCGTCCAATCACTTACTTTTTTATCCAAAGAGATTCCTGATTCGGTTAAAATGCGTTGAGCGGTGCTGCGCCCAATACCGAAAATATAGGTTAACCCTATTTCTCCTCTTTTGTTTTTTGGTAGATCAATACCTGCTATACGTGCCATTTTTTATTGTTTAAAAGTTTTCAATTACAAAATTACTTTTGTCTCTGTTTAAATTTTGGGTTTTTTTTGTTTATAACGTACAATTTTCCTTTACGGCGAACGATCTTACAATCAACGCTGCGTTTTTTTATGGATGCTCTAACTT
>DATMPR010000198.1:0-3483 GCA_035567575.1 Bacteroidia bacterium | reverse complement strand
CTCTTGGAAGAATTGCCGGCGGCATGAGCAACGATTTAATTACACGTGCAGCCGATGTGATGTTAAAAGAGCGACGTAAATTAATTTTGGTCACCCGCGATACTCCTTTAAGCTTAATACATATTAATAATATGAAAGCCGTAACCGAAGCAGGCGGTATTATTTGTCCGGCCTCACCTTCGTTTTATTCCATTCCTGCCGATTTTGAAGCTTTAGCCGCCACTGTTGCGGATAGGATTATTGATATTGCGGGAATTGAAATTGATACTTACCGCTGGGGCGGGGAAGGAAGCCGTTTAGCAAAGTGACTTTTTTAAATTTTTGCGTTATACATTAAACCAATTATCATGAAGAAAATTTTTATCCTTTCGTTATTTGTTTTTTGTGCAAGTGCATTAATTTCCCAAACTTTAACTCCGACTGATAAGCTGGCTTTATTGAAAGGTGTAGTTACTAATTTTAAAATGAAACCTTTAAGTAAAGAAACTATTATTCTTTACAGCGAGAAAACAAAAATTTCTTATAAAGTAAATACAGATGCTGTTGGAAAGTTTGAAGTATTGATTCCTGTTGGCGCTGTTTATGCTTTGCGTTATAAAAATTTCACCGCCGATGTTGATTATACAAAAATGGAAGTGCCGAATGATAAAGACGCAACTTACGAAGTGGGAATTAAAATCGAACCTCCGAAAGATTTTGTTTTGGAAAATGTTTATTTCGATACGGGAAAATCTTCCTTAAAAACAAATTCGTTTAAAGCATTGAATGACCTGGTTGAGATCTTAAAAATTAAAAACACTATGGTAGTTGAAATCCAAGGTCACACAGATGATGTTGGAAAACCTGAAGACAATTTAAAACTCTCGCAAGACCGCGCAGATGAAGTTAGAAAATATTTGATCTCGAAAGGAATAGCAGAGGCAAGAGTGAGCGCGAAAGGTTATGGTCACACAATGCCAATTGCCGATAATGTGAGCGATGCCGGCAAATCAAAAAACCGTAGGACAAGTTTAAAGGTTATAAAAGAATAAAATTCCTCCATTATTAATTCTCATTTTGATTTTCTGATTTTCATTTTGAATTTTTGTTAAAATAATAAAAGACAGATCTTCCGTTCTTGTCTCTTTGAAACTATGTGTTATCTATAGGATTTGATGAATCTGAAATGGTTCTTTTTTTGATAGTATATGAGAGTAACTATTAAAAACTGGAAATCATGGAAGAGAATAAAAAGGATATTTGGAAAATCACAGCATTTCTAGCTGCTTATGTGATATTTATAGCAACTGCGTTATCATTTGCATAACACATTAAATTGGAAATTCAAACACAAAAAGCGCCATCGGCGCTTTTTGTGTTTATCCGCGGGGAAAGAGGGAACCTTTCGAACCTTCATTGAGGATTTGAACAAAATTCTTGATTTTCTGGACGTTAATAAAAGCTGATAGGCAGGAGAATGAACCTAACTATCAGGAAGGATAATTTCAGCTTTTTTATCTTTTTCAATCACATATTGTACCAAAATGGAAGAGAGCTGTTTACCTTACCTACCCCAAGGTGGATTTCCGAATTAATTTTGAACAACAATTTTTTTTCTGAGTGTATTTTGATTTTCAATTTTTACCTCGATAAAATAAACCCCGCTTTCCTGCCGAGATAGATCAATATTTATTTTTGAAGAAGCTGTTTCTGACCTTGTATCGAGCAACTGTCCATAACAATTAAAAACCCTCACATCAACTTTTTGGTTAATTTCTTTGGTGAAGCCAAGCGTTACATTTCCATTGGTGGGGTTTGGATAAAGAAGGATGAATTCAGCTTCAGAGACAAGTGTATTTACGCTTGTTAATTGTGATATTTGAGTTACAAAAACATCAGTTCGTGAATATGGAGTAAGTGTTGTAGTTCCGAAAACCCCGCCATTCAATGTAGATCCGGTAGCGTAAACATTACCAGAGGTTTCTCCACAAATAGCTATTCCTGATTCGTATCCAAGCGGCTCATAAGAATCCGCAGGGCCACCAACTGATAAGGCTCTGATAAAATTTCCACTATTGTCTAATGCAGCAAAGAATATGTCAGAACTATCCGCTGCATTCAGAGTATTTGAACCGAAAGAAGCAGTGTTACCAAACTGACCTGTAATAAAAATATTTGTTCCATCAGAACCTATGCCCCTTGCTCTGTCGATAAGCGGACCTCCGGCGCCTTTTACCCACTGTACATTTCCTAAAGCATCATAGCAGGCCACAAATACATCAGCATTGCCATTTGTAATTAATTGCGGTGCAGTGCCAAATATTGCAGAGGCATTAAATTCGCCGCTTACATAAATCAATCCGGCGTTATCCACGGTTACTGACCAAGATACATCATCATAAGCGCCTCCCCCTGTTTTTACCCAGGTTAAAGAACCGCTAGGAGAATACTTAGCTAAAAAAGTTTCGTAATAGCCCGATGTGCAAGTTAGTGTCTGGGTACCAAAAACAGTACCGTTAGAATAAAACCCACATACATATACATTACCAACGGCATCGCATTTAATTGATTTTGCTTCATCCCTATCAGCACTACCCGCATTTTTAACCCATTGGAAATTACCATTCATGTCATATTTAGCAACAAAAATATCCGTATTGCCTTGACCATAAACAGTAGTTGATCCAAAACTGGCTGTATCAGTAAAAAAACCGCATATATATATATTACCTGCATTATCAAAAGTAACTCCCTGTGCCTTATCATTTTTATAGCCTCCGGCACTTCTTGCCCATAGCAAATTTCCATTAAGATCATATTTTGTTAAAAAGACATCATTGCTGCCCAAGGTGGTTAATGTGATTGTCGAACCAGGAAATATAATCCAGTTAGTAGCAGTATCCTTTTCGATTTCTCCTGCAACATAAACATTATTCGCTCCATCACATGCAACGGCATGGGCATAATCACCTGATCTTCCACCACCTGTTCGTACCCAGCTTAATATACCGGACGAATTATATTTTGCCAAATAAATATCATGATTGCCTTGATTAGGTAAAGAATCCGGACTAAAAAACGCATGCTGTTCATATTTTCCGGCGACGTAAACATTTCCCGCGTTATCATTTACAATACCGTAGCCATAATCATATGCATACAATCCTGCTCTATTTGCCCAACTAAAATTTTGTGAGCAGAGGTTATTAAATACTAAACCTAATACAGCCAATAAGTAAATTCTTTTCATGTTTATTTGCTTTAATTGTTATTTAATTAATAATTTACCCTACAAATATATTTTGGGTAAGGGTGTTTCTTACTTGATTTTCGTTGATCAGGTATTTTGCATAGCCAAAGAAGGGGAATTATTATTCCACAAAAAACATCTGTTATTCTTCTTGCATGTTGATAGCAATAACCTCCTCCTGTATGAATTGCCTCGCTGGTTTCTCAATGGAATTTTCAGAAACATTTTTAACTTCATCACCACTTTTTACAACC
>DATMPR010000197.1:0-6995 GCA_035567575.1 Bacteroidia bacterium | reverse complement strand
GTTATCCACGGCTTAAATAAACTGGAAATTTTTTCATAACCCTCAACAAATAAGTCCTGTAATAATTTATCGGTAATGAAAGCATAATTCTTATCTAAGATCCGATTAACAATTGCATTCGTGTTTTTTAAGTCAAGCATGACGGCATAATCCTTAAAAAAAGGATGCCGCAACAAACTCAAAAAATCCTGATAGTAAATATGCTTCTGTGATTTATTTTGTTTTTCATAACCTGTTTGAATTTTTAATAACAGATCGATGAAATTATACGGTGAAGTATAACGTATCGGATATTCCATTGTAATATTTACATACTCTACTCTATCTGGCAGCATTTTTAAAACGGGCCACAATAATTTTTCATTAGCCAACACAATCGCGATCGAATCTAAAGCAACGCCTTTATCCAATAAATTGTTAATGATGTTGCTAACAGTTTGCGCTTGTCCCATTTGTTTCGGAACAGCGATCACATCAATATTTTTTTCACCGCTAAAATAATCCCCAATGAAATTTGTGTTTTTATCAGCAAAGGTTTTTAAATTCCTCCGCATAAATAAACCCGCTTCCTGCACAGGATTCTCAACATAATATTTATCTGCATCCCAAATAATATCAGCTTTTCCGGATTTGCAGAGACTGGAAAAAATCCGTGTTTCTGCGGCATTTAAAGCGTTAAATCCACAAAATAAAATTTTTGAAAAACGTTTTGGATACTCGCTGTTTTCAAATTTTTTAACAGCTTCTCTGTATCCCAAACCCTGATAAGCTTCCCCGTTCTTTAAAAGTTCAGAGGTAAAATGCTCATACATGTTACCAAGCTGCGCCATGAATTTTATGTAATTGATCTGAAATTCCGTTAATTCTTCCTGCGCCAGACTCCAATTTTCAATTTCTTTTATGTCGCGCAAATTTTTGTAAAGATCAATGGCATCTGCTAAATAACGGTCGATCTCATTAAAATCCTGCAAAATTATATTTCCCCATTTTACAAATGAATCAAAAGGCTCCGCATTTTCTCCGTTTACGATTCTATAACTTTCGTAAAGGCGGCAGATCAGATCAACATCCTCCAAATTTTGTAATCCGGAAAGTTCACCAATGAAATCTTCTGCTGAAATAATGGTTGGAAGCCAAATCGTTTTTCTATAAACCTTAGCAAGATGGTTTTTTAGAAAGAGCGCCCCGCGTTTATTTGGCAGCACAATGCAGAGGCTGTCCAAATTTTCTTTGTAGTTTTGTTCGATCGTTTGCGCAACCTGATATAAAAACGCTTGCATAATGGCTTTTGAAGATATACAATTTCCGGTTTACCGAAAGTATAAAAACAACACATCTTATTTTAAAATACTATCGAGAGACCAATTCGAAGAAATTCAAATTATTGGTTCAAAAGCTAAGCTCAATAGAATTACAGCCAATCAATTTCCTGAAATGAACCATATTTATGATCTGGTTTACAATCACGAAGGTTTAGGCTTGGAAATAACTGAAAATGAGTATCTTGAAGCTTTGAAAAAAGTTTAAACACACTTGCTTTTTTCTCTCTGTAATTTTTTGAAATTCAGTAATATTCGTATATTTGCACCCCTATTTAAAACAAAGGAAAATAAACAATGGAAAAACGTTACGAGACGGTCTTCATTTTAACTCCCGTTTTGTCTGATGATCAGGCAAAGGAGGCCGCGAAGAAATTTAAGAAAACGCTCACCGATATGGGAGCGAAAATTGTGAACGAAGAAAACTGGGGCTTGCGCAAGTTAGCTTACCCGATCCAGAAAAAAACAACTGGTTTTTACCACTTGCTGGAATTTTCAGGAGAGTCGATCACATTAGTAAGTGAATTAGAAATAGCTTTTAAACGCGACGAACGTGTTTTACGTTTCTTAACTGTGGCTTTAGATAAGCATGCAATTGCTTACAGTGAAAAACGCCGCGGTAAAGTGGCCGAAGCAAAAACTAAAAAGAAAGAATCGGCTAACGCTTAATTTCTAACATTTAAAAAACAGACAATGGCAAATAATAAAGAAATAAGATTTTTAAATCCACCGACTGCAGATGTAAAACGCAAAAAATATTGTCGTTTTCAAAAGAGTGGTATCAAATATATTGATTATAAAGACCCTGATTTTTTATTGAAATTAGTTAACGAGCAAGGTAAATTGTTACCACGCCGTTTAACCGGTACTTCTTTAAAATACCAGCGTAAAGTTGCACAAGCCGTTAAACGCGCGCGTCATATTGCATTAATGCCTTATGTTGCCGATTTAATGAAGTAATAACATTTTAAAAACAAAGATCATGGAAGTTATTTTAAAACAAGACATAAAAGGATTAGGTTACAAAGACGACTTAGTAAAAGTTCGTCCGGGTTACGGCCGTAATTTTTTGATCCCGCGCGGTGCTGCAACTTTAGCAACTGAAAGTTCTAAAAAAATGCACGCGGAATTAATGAAGCAACGCTCATTTAAAGAGGAAAAATTACGTAAAGAAGCGCAAGCTAATGCTGAAAAATTAGCAACTGTAGTGATTAAGATCGGCGCTAAAGCAGGTGAGAACGGAAAAATATTTGGTTCTGTTACTACTATTCAAGTTGCTGAAGCTTTAAATAAAGCAGGTTACCCTGTAGAGCGTAAAAATATCGATATCATTGAAGACACTATCAAAGCTTTAGGTACTTACACTGCAAAAGTGCGTTTATTTAAAGATGTTACTTCTACAATTAATTTTGAAGTTGTAGCTGAATAATAGAAATTTTCATTTAACATTCAAAACCCGGACCTAAACGTCCGGGTTTTTTATTTTGTATCTTTACTATACATGTATAGTTTACATTTTTATTTATATCTCGGGGTTTCTGCACTTGCTGCCATTCTAAGCATCAGCATGTGGCTCGATTATTTCAGAAAAATAGATGTATTTGAGCCGGAAAAATTAAAATATTTGATCTTCGCGCTATTCATCGGGTGCGGAACACCTTATATAAGTTTGTTTTTTTATCACTTGGTTAATCTCACCGGTTTTACTTTAAACGGCGACATATCCAACGATCTTTTTTACACCATTGTAATTATTGGTGCTAATGAAGAATTATCTAAGATCATTGGTGTGATAGTCGCGTTCAGATTATTACGGAACCATATTAAAGAACCAATCGACTATTTAATATACGCGGGCCTGGTTGCACTTGGTTTTTCTATTGTCGAAAATTTCAAATATTTTAATGCTTACGGTTTACAGATCATAACCACACGCGCCTTTTATTCGGCTTTAGTGCATATTATTAATACCACCATTATTGTATATGGTTTTTACTCACTGAAATTATTTGGGAAAGGCAGCCAAATAACTAATACCCTGCTTGCGTTTGCTGTTTCTGCTTCATCGCACGGTTTATTTGATTTCTTTTTGATGAATAATTTTATTGGTCCATACACTCCTTTTTTCTCAATGATAGTTTATTTAGTGGGTATAAATTTTTGGGGGCAAATGCTTAACAACGCCAATAATTTTTCTCAAAATTTTAATTACGAAAAAATTCACAATTCAGGTCAAGTGTTTTACCGTTTGTTATTTTGGTATCTTACAACTTTAATTTTTACGATAATTTATAATATGATCGTTTTTAGTCCGAAAGGCGCGTTAAATTATTTTTTCGCCAGTTTAAGTTCCGATGGTTTATTATTATTTGTTGTTATTTTAAGAGCCAGCCGGTTCAGGTTCTTTAAATTAAAATATTTCGATGTAAAAGTTGAATTACCTTTTTACATTACACGAAATGAAGATGAAGATTTTAAATTACTTTATTTCATTCCCATAAAAATTCGGGGCGAAAGTGCCTTTGAATATAAATTAACCACTTACCTCAATAAAACAATTACATTACATCCGCTCAATTTAACCACCGGCGTTCCAACCGAACCCTTAGAAGTAAATTTAACAGATAAATTATTATTGAAAAACGATGTTATTGTTTACAAAGCAAATCACGAAGGCGGGGTCTATTATTTAAAACCAAAAACCCGCGGCGAAACCGAAACTGAGGATAATTTTCCTATATCGGGGCTTTTTAAACTAAATTCCCAACAAATAAGTCAAAATACCGACGATATCAACTATAAAGACCTGGCTTTTCTCGAGTGGATTTATATAAAAGATTAAGTCCTTTTTCGTAAATTAGAATCCTATATTTTGTGAAAAAAAACTTACTCATATTCATTGCTTTTCTGGCTTTTATTTCGGCTGATGCGCAAATGTATCCGTGGTTCACGCAGTACCGTACTAATATGTTTATGTATAACCCCGGATTTTGCGGCACCAAACGTTTTCTCGATTTCCGTTTATTTTACCGCAATCAATGGACCGGCATGCAAGGCGCTCCAAAAACTTATGCTGCTACATTACACATGCGTTTAGCAAATGGTAAAGTTGGCTTAGGCGCTTCTTGTTTTAGTGATGAAATTGGTCCGTTTAAAAACACACAGGCTGCACTTACATTTGCATATCACTTAAAATTTGATGATGTAGAATTATCTGCAGGCCTTCAGTTTAATTACATGCAGCAAACTTTTAACGGGACTAAAGTTACACTTCATAATCAAATTGATAAAGGCATTGATCAATATACAAGCGATACACGCAGATTATATGACGGCAGTTTTGGTTTGGTTTTATTGAACGATCGTTTTTATTTTGCGCTTGGTTCTAATAATTTTATTGGGAGTCAGATGATACATTATCAGGGCGATCCTTTTTATGCAGGTAAATATCAAAATGCTGCTTCTCTTTCGGTTGGTGCGGGTTATAACTGGGCAGAGGATCCTAATTTTGTTTTCGAGAATTCAGTAATTGCACTTTATACCGCGGGCGTACCATTTTATTTTGATTATACTTTACGGCTTCACATTCAAAAAGTATTATTAACCGGAATAAGTATTCGTCCGACCGATGCCATTGCATTGCATTTAGGCGTTAATATTAAAAATCAATTTCAAATTGCGTATAGTTACGATGTGATAACTTCGCCATTAAAAAAATACGCGAGCGGCTCACATGAAATTAGTTTGGTGTTTTCTTCTAACATGGGAAGAGACCAGAAAAAACACGGCTTTAATGGCCGGTTCTTAAAACAGAAGTTTCAATATTTATTATGATCTACGAATACGAATTTTTACGAATGTACAAATCGAAGATGGCTAATAAACCCTCGGGAATTAATAACACCGGCAGATTCGTACATTCGTACCGTTTCGTATTCGTAGATGCTAGTTCGTATTCGTAGATAGAATCAAATGTATTCCTTCCTAGATCAAAATATCTTTAAATTAATCCGCGAATGTTCCGATGAATTGGGCGTTGATGCTTACGTTATTGGCGGTTTTGTGCGTGATACAATAATGAATCGTCCGACAAAAGACATTGACATTGTTACTATTGGTAAAGGAATTGATTTAGCCGAACGCTTACATAAAAAATTAGGTAAAGAATCACATCTTTCTCTTTTTAAAAATTTTGGTACGGCGCAAATTAAGTTTGGCGATCTGGAAATTGAATTTGTTGGCGCGCGAAAAGAATCTTATAACCGCGATTCGAGAAAACCGTTTGTTGAAGATGGAACTTTGGAAGATGATCAGAACCGCCGTGATTTTACAATTAACGCTTTGGCCATTGGTATTTCTAAAAATAATTATGGAAAATTATTGGATCCGTTTGGAGGTTTAGCTGATATTGAAAAAAAAATGATCTGTACACCACTAGCACCGGAAATTACATATAGCGATGATCCTTTGCGCATGATGCGCGCGATACGTTTTTCTTCCCAATTAGGTTTTGAAATTGAAGAAGCCTCACAATTAGAAATTACCCGGCAAAAAGAAAGACTCAATATTGTTTCAAGAGAAAGAATTACGGATGAATTAAATAAAATTATTCTCTCACCAAAACCATCAGTTGGTTTTAAATTATTGTTTGATACAGGCCTGTTGCATTTATTTTTTCCGGAGATGGTAAAATTGCAAGGCGTTGATACGATTAACGGACAATCACACAAAGATAATTTCTACCATACACTTGAAGTTTTAGATAATGTTTCACGCAAGAGCGATAATTTATGGCTGCGCTGGGCTGCTATTTTACATGATATTGCAAAACCTGCTACAAAACGTTTTGAAGAAGGACATGGATTTACGTTTCATGGTCATGAAGACAAAGGTGCACGAATGGTTCCTAAAATTTTCACGAACTTGAAATTACCACTGAACGAGAAAATGAAATATGTTCAGAAATTAGTTTTATTACATCTGCGTCCGATTGTTTTAGCGAAAACTGAAATTACCGATAGCGCTGTCCGCCGCGTACTGTTTGAAGCAGGCGAAGATGTCGAAGACTTGATGGTTTTATGTGAGGCTGACATTACAACAAAAAATCCCAACAAAGTTAAACGCTATCTTGCAAATTTTGAATTGGTAAGAAAAAAAATGGCTGAGCTGGAAGAGAAAGATAAATTACGCAACTGGCAGCCCCCCATTGACGGAGAAGAGATCATGAAATTATTTAACCTTTCACCGGGAAGAGAGATCGGCATTTTAAAAAATGCTCTGAAAGATGCGATCTTAGACGGAGAAATTGCAAATGACCGCGCAGAAGCAAAAACGTTTTTAGAAAATAAATTTAAAACCTTAAGTACTAAATAATGGAGTTTCACTTAAATTATACTCCACCCCGCTCGCTTGTAGATATTACGCATAAGGATAAAATTCTTTTGATCGGTTCTTGCTTTGCAGAAAATATTAGTGAAAAGCTTTCTGAATCAAAATTTAACACGCATGTAAATCCCAATGGTATTTTATTTAATCCTTCAAGCATAGCGACAGCCATTACTTCTTATATTAAAAATGAATCTAACCCGGGATCCGAAATAAATAATAATTTACATTTCTCTTTCGATCACCACGGAAGTTTTTCATCTGCAACAAAAGATGAATTAGTAAATAAAA
>DATMPR010000196.1:0-3856 GCA_035567575.1 Bacteroidia bacterium | reverse complement strand
TATGATATTCCCGCAACACATATTGAACTTGAGGAAGTAGCAAAAGTGACTTACATGATGTGCAGCGGTTTAATGGATGGGATACGTGGACAAACAATTACTGCCGACAGGGGATACGATTTTGCTGAAGGCTTGCAGCGTATGTATGTAGACGCGGAGGAATTGGGACTTTAATTCTGTTTAAAATTTAAGCCGGCTGCATTTTCGGCTGTGGCTTCACAACAACATAATCATTGATCTTACGTGTGCGCTCTTTTAAAAGAGCAATGGCTTGTTCTTTAGTAGTTATATCCGGATCTACAATTACCATTTTCTTTACCAACGTATTGTATTGTTTTGTCATCAGTAAAAACCAAACCTGAAAAAAATCTATTCCCTGAAAAATAATTGCGTTTTCTGTACAGTACTTGTCGATATTTTTCAGAAACTCCTCGGGTAATTCTAACCAATGCATAGCAGGTTTTAGATGATGTACAATGTGATAACCATCATTAAAACAAGTATGGTTGTAGCGCACATTAATGCAATTGATAGAATTGGTATAATTATTTTTAGGATCATTTCTATCAATAAAAGCATGCTGACCCCAATTACCGGCCATCATTAAAAAACGAACTACAAAAACAGGAATAATAAAAACAAATAATGAAGCTTTGAAATTAAAAAATATTAAAGCAATGGCAATGATCCAGAATGAAAATTCACCAAGAAGAAAATTTTTCCTGATCTTCGTACGTTTTTTTATTTTTAAATAAACGGCAAGGTCGTACAAACCGTAAACTATAAAGTCAAAATAATATTTCATAAAATCGCCAAAACTATCGCGTTGGTATTTCATCGTGCTGCTCAGATCACTCGGCATATTATCTTCAGCATGATGCATGCCTAAATGATGCGCAAAATAAGATTCAGGAGTTTCTCCAAAAAAAGGACCAATTACCCAGGGAATAATATTATTTAAAAAAGAATATTTCATTTTAAATAATGGCCGGTGCGAAGTAAGGTGAAGCATTAAAATAAAGGAGCCCGTTAAAACACCAAAATTAAAAGCGTAATAGATCAACACAAGCCACCAATTTAAATTGCCGGGAATAAAAAGATAAACTGCAAATGGAATAGTGGTTATGAAAATGAGTCCGCATAACTTTATGAATGTAAAGTCGCGTTTATCAATAAGTAAAGAAATAAAAAAACGTTCAATGAAATTATAAGATGATTTTTCTTTATAAACCGGATCGGTTATCGTTATAGAATTAATGTCGGTCATTTAAAATTAGGGATAAAAAATTATTTCATCTCTTCAAAATCTGTTCTGAAAATAATATCCCAAAACTTAGAACTTACCCCGTAACCGTGATCATCATCTTTATAATGATGGATCATGTGATGTTTTTTTATCCTCATCCATAAACCATTTTTAAAAGACAAATGATGAATGGCATAATGCGTCATATCGTAAAAAAGATAACCTGAAACAAAACCGCTGAAAAAAGGAGCAACAAATTGCTCGCCAATTAAAAAACGGAATAAATAATAATAAAGAAAAGCGAGTGGAATACTTACAGCCGGCGCCATTACTAAACGTTTAGCATCGTTAGGATAATCATGATGTACACCGTGAAATACGAAATGTAAACGCTTTCCGAAAGATGAAGTAGGGTGGTAGTGAAATAAAAAACGGTGCATTAAATATTCTGTAAGCGACCAAACAAAAATTCCTGCTGCAATTAATAAAAGAATAGATACTATCCCTAAATGAAAAACAAAAATACTTTTGTAAATAAAAAACGTAACTACCGGAACAAAAAGAATTAACGGCGTTACAAAATGAATTTTAGAAAACAATTCTAAAAAATTGCTTTTAAACATTCTGGTCGACTCCTGACTATTAGAAACAAATTTCTGCTCCATCGTTAATTTGGGTTTCAACAAAATATTGTGCTGAAGATTTCATTGACTAAATTACTAAAAAATTGTGATATATTTTTTTATAAAAATTCTGAAAGGTTTGTTAGTCTTTCTTTAATTTCAGTATTGTTTAATTTTGTTAAAAGAAGCTGCATTCCCTTCTCAGAAAGCTCATCTTTACTGTAACTAGAGTTGTATAACATGGTTTTAATGTCGCCAACTGTATCTCTTTTACACGACCGCATCGATTTTATAGCATTTTCAATTGCTTTATGAGTTTCGTCATTTTTTACAATTTCATCAGCAATTCCAAATTCTAAAGCGTTTGCAGCAGAATATTTTAGTCCGGTAAGCACCATTTTTTTTATTTTGTCCGGACTCAATTTATTAAGCAATGCAGGAAGAATCATTCCGGGAATTAAGCCCAATAAACCTTCAGGTAATGAAAACAAACTTGATTCGGTTGCGATAACATGATCTGATGCACAAACAATTCCCATTCCACCACCCGATACAGAACCTGAAACAACTGCAATTGAAATACATTTTCCGGTTTGTAATTTTTTCAGACAAGAAGCATACTCCTGCATGTCTTTATAATGATCCTGATTTTGATTATTGGTCACCCATTTTAGATCTAAGCCTTCGCAAAAAACAGAATTACTTCCTTTTAAAATAAGAAAAGATACATTTTCATTTTCGGCTTTAGTAATTTGCTGGGATAAATCGCCAATGGATCTGGGATTTAAAAGTGGTGGAATTATTATTTCCTGTTGGAAAATATTAACTGCAGTC
The DNA here is from genome assembly GCA_035567575.1 of Bacteroidia bacterium. Lineage (GTDB taxonomy): Bacteria > Bacteroidota > Bacteroidia > B-17B0 > Aurantibacillaceae > JAHEYG01. The sequence continues at coordinate 1,153 of DATMPR010000196.1, read as the reverse complement.
ATAACTTCTATAATAACCTTTTGAACCTTTGTAAATTAATAAACCTTTTCCTTTGTAAGCTGAATCATAAAGGCCGGAAACAATATTAAAATTCGGATCGAAATCGGCGTCTTTAATTCTGCGCTCCCTATCCGTTTCCATTGCTTCATATTGTTCAACAGTAATTTTATAACGGCTGCTTAATAATTCTTTTAGTCCTGCATGTTTTGCAACCTCTTTAGATCTTTCGGTAACAAGTACACTATAAAATTCGGCGCAAGAGCCGGATCCGTAAGAAAATATTCCGATGCGGTCGTTTGCTTTCAGATCACTTACATTATCTACCGTAGCAAGCATGGCAACAAAAATACTTCCGCCATAAGTTCCGCCAATATCTTTCGAATAAGTAATTGAAGGTAAAACTTTATTTTTAAAACTTTCATTTACTTCTTCCAGACTTGCATCAGAACTCATTTGCATTAATAATTTATGCGCCCTGAAACTTATTCCGCTAAAAGGAACATGATAAACATTTTGTTTGAAATAATTTTTAAAGTCGACGCTTCCTACATTCAATTCGTAATCTTCATAAGTCGCCGCCAGAGCTTCCATATAAGAGAATAAACTATGTTCGCTGTTACCGGTTTCTAACCATGGTAACGGCCTGATCACATCGGCTACTTCGTGTGCGTAAATTCCAAATTTGTCAATTTCTAATTCAAGAAAATCAGGTTTGTCAGAAACTAATAAAGCAACAGAACCGCCGCCACAAACATATTCCCAGGGTTTATGAATTGAATTCAAACTTTCATCAGTTGTAATTACGAGGGCTTTTTGTCCTTTTTTTACCATTCCCGATGATAACCAGGATACTGCCATTTTTAAAGCAGCAGTTCCCGAATAACAAGCGATCTTAATTTCAAAATGACGGCACGCACTTGGTAACCCTAAATAATGAAACACCCAGGAGCTCAATGATTTTTCGTGATCTAATCCGGTTTCGGTAGCGAGAATTAGTAATCCAATGGAATCAATATCTTCTTTCGTCAGCATTGGTTTTGCTGCGTTCACTGCCATCGTAACAGTATCTTCCCAGGGTGGATTTACACCGCGTTTCTCAACCATCAACTCTTTTTTCATGTGCGCAACATCGTAACCGCGCGCATTTGCAAGA
>DATMPR010000195.1:0-10269 GCA_035567575.1 Bacteroidia bacterium | reverse complement strand
AATGCTGAGAAATACGTAAAATTCTTTTTGAAATTCAGGCTAACCATTGCACTATCATTACTATTTGTCGGTACATATTTATAATAGAATATCAGTGTATCGATCTGATTCGAAAAAGGACTACCACCTAGAGTTGTACTTGGTGAAGGAATCCCATTGGTAGCATTACCGGGATAAGCAACCGTACCGCTGGATATACTTTGTAATCTGAGGGCGTAATTACCGGAATATTTATCAGTAGTTTGCGAATTGGTGTTGCTTGAATTAACTGACCATCCCAAAGGATCTGCACTGCTTACTATTTGCCATAATTCGAAGCTTCCGTTAAAATTTAAGGGCTGATTTGAAACACCTGCAAATAGCATACTGTCGAGTTGGAATGTACTTCCGGCCGGACCGGTATAATTGAAAGGATTACTTGATGCTGCTGCGAAGATCATACTATCCGGCGTCTGCGACAATGAGAAGGTCATGGACCCGAGTGTATAATTTGTTTGCGTGCCGGTTATTTTCTTAATGTATTCTCCGATCTTTACGCCTGATTTCTTGAAGATCACCCATACCAAAGCTGAGTCATTGGTAAGAATGTTGCATTTATAACGGAAACTAAATCCTGTAGCTTGTTGATTGTATGGAATTCCCTGACCATTGATCTTCGTAGGATCTCCGTTAGCAATATAAGCAATGTTTAGATTTGTTCCTGTCATAACTGTTGAAAGTAGTACAGCGTATGTGCCGTGATAAGGATCCGTAAGCCTTGTTACATTAACCGGATTTCCTTTGTTATCATCGTTAGAACAATGCCAATACATCGGGTCGTTGTAAGAAGTAACATTCCAGTTTTCGAAGCCGCCATTTGGAATGGATTGAGCGAGCATTAGCTTTGATGCTGCGATCAGGGCGATAGTGTGTAGAATTTTTTTCATGTTTTTAAATTTTAATCTAAATTATTGCATAACAGCAGGACATTTTAAGCAGATATACCCGCGCACGATTTTTGTTATCCGGCGCCGTGTTTTTTAAAACTTCTGTTTACTATGAATAACTGTTTATTAAATGTATTTGGCTTTACCAATGGTTGAAATTCCTAAACTTTCAGAATAAAGAATAAAAGTTTCAGGTTTTTCATTCAAATAAAGTAATGGGACTTGGTCGCCTTCTTTAAGATCGATTTCTTTTTTTGAACCAATAAATGAAACCATACCTTTTAGTTCGCGTCCCAGGTTTTCTTTGTAGATAACATTTATAAAAATATAACCTGCCGAATCTGCTGTTGTATACTTACCTGTATTGCCTGTTATATTAGCTTTTTGAACACTTGCCATTGTTACTAAACCATTCTGGCATAAGTTCACTGCCTTTTTTGCATTCATCATTAAAGCAAGACCGAAAAGTTCGCAAAAAGTTGTAAGTCCAATTCCCCATAAAACTCCCGATACCGCATCGTTGAATTTCCACCAAAATAATACTGCCATTAGTGGAATAAGTAAAAAAGATCCTATAAAAATACTTCGCACTTTTTTCCTGTTCGTTTTAAACAGATCATTGGTATATTGAATATCGCGTGGCGCGTTTTTTTGAAGTTCTATTGGTATCATGGCGTTTTGGATTTAAGTTTTAAAAATTTTATTTATTACTGGCTTGCAGTTTCCGTTGCAGGCTTTTCTTTTTGAAGAGAATCCACGGTGGTATTCAAGTTCTTTAATCCTTCTTCCATTTTGCTCATCATCTCTTTTCCTGCATCACCCATGCCAGCCATTATTGCATGCGCTTCTTTAACAGCAAATACTGTACGAACCGATAAGCCCGTTGCGATCAATCCAAGAATTAAACCGGTAATAGCTAAACCTTTTTTACCGTTACCACTTTTTGCTTTCATAAAACCCATTACACTTAAGGCAGTTCCTAAAACGCTTACAATTATCCAGAAGATCGCGAGGCCCATTCCTCCTCCGGTTACCGCCGATAATACTGCTGCACCACTGATGAATATCCATAATACTAATGCAACTAAAGCAATTACGAAACCGGCTACGCCTAAGCCTTTACCGGCATTTGTCGATGTTGTGTTTTCCATTTTTTTATTTTTTATAGGTTAATATTAATTTTTAGAATTATTAATTAATCTTCGGTCCATTTCGAAATTGTGGATGCCTTAAAATTCCATCCGGTTGAATTATATTCTATCCAATAAGCTTTGCCTGCTACAACTCCAAAAGGATAAATTTCGCAGCCCGAACTTACTCCGGTCTTCTGAGGAATATTAAATCCGGTTTTTTGTACCGGAGAGTCGGCAAAAGTGTGATTAACCGAAAGAATAAAGGCGCTGGCGCTTAAAAGTATCATGCTTACTGATGTTGCAAGCGATAACATTTTTTTGTTTGAATTGTTTTCCATTTTTTTTGGTTTATATAAGTTTAACTTAGTTTTTAGAAATTTTTCTTCATTTTGATTTTTGAAGAACTGCTAGATCGGCTTTGCCCATTAAAGTCCCTTCATCGTAAACCGGAATGGTGTTCCAGGTATTATTGTATTCAGTATAGCTTTTATTTTCCGAAGTTTTAATATATCCGTAAAATGTAAATTCTACATCTACCTTTTCTTTTTTTGTGCTTCCGCAGAGATCACCTTTGCTTATTGGATCGTTTATCCATTCGTATAAAAAATCACCCTTGCCGCCTTTGTTCACCAGCCAAAAACTTGTTTCTGTTTTACCGCCAAACTGCATATCGAATTTTTTTTGTTCATACGATAATCCATAGGTAAGTTTTTTTTCGTTGCTCTCACCAAATGGTTTTGTATGTAAATTAATGACCACCATTAATTCCACTTTATCATATTTAAAAGCCGATGGAGGAATTGGAATTTTTAAAAGCAGATCGTTAAGCGATGCACAATCCAGATCACCGGTAACTTCTTTGGTTCCATTATCGCTGTAGAACTTTGGCGAGTCCTGTGCAGAGGCAGTGAATGCTAACATTAATCCAAGTAATGCAAAGGTTTTAATACTGATCAGTTTTTTCATGGCATTGATTTTAACTTGACTCAAATATCCGTTGAAAATCGAGGGTATGAATAATAGATGTACCGGCGCTTGGATCTAATGAACCCGCGTTTTAAATTGATAAACGGATGCTTTTTAGTTTTTTTCGAGAAGCTGAAGAAGCGCTTCCTTTTTTCGGGTGGCAAGTGGTACCAGTGATGAATCTTTCATCACTAACTGATCGTTTTGTTTTTCTACTCTGTCGATATAAGATAAGTTAATAAGATGGGAATGGTGAGAACGGAAAAATTTATCCTGACTTAACATATCGTCGTATTCTTTTAAAGAACCGCTCACCAAAATATTTTTGCCCGATGATAAAATGAATTTTGTGTAATTGCGGTCAGCCTCGCAACGAACGATATCACTTATATTTAATACGTGAACCATATCCTGTGTTTTTAATACAATTTTTTTGGCTTCGCGGCCAATGTTCGACATATTACTGATAAACGTATTTAATTTTATACTCAACTCCTCTGTTTGCAATTGCTGTTGTGCTTTTTGCAAAGCGTTTACTAATTCATCAGGATTCACAGGCTTTAATAAGTAATCAAGCGCACTGTATTTAAAAGCCTGAACTGCGTATTTATCAAAAGCAGTTATAAAAATAACTTTAAAATTTATCGGGCTTAAATTTTTGATGAGGTCGAATCCGGTACCGTCAGGCATGTCGATATCAAGAAGCACAACATCGGGCCGGTGTTTTTTAATTTCCGCAGCAGCACTTTCAATATTTTCTGCTTCTGCCAAAACTGTTGCTCCAGGACAATACATAGTTAATAAATGACAAAGCGAAGTTCTTATCCTTTTCTCGTCATCAACAATAACTATGCTTAATGTTTGCACTCTATAAAACTAGTAAAAAAAGTGATAAAAACAATGTTTTTCAAAGAGGGATTGAAAAAATAACTTTAGTTCCTGTACTTTGCCGTGATTCGTCTGAAATATCGGACACAGAAAAACTCAGTTTTTGTGTTTTCGATTTATTTAATACGTATAAACGTTCTTTGGTAATTTGAAGCGCCATTGATTTATGGTGTTTCTGTTTTTCGTTTTCTTTTGCTTTATTAATGCCAATACCATTATCTTTGACTTCAACCACTAATTGATTATTAAGCTCTTTAAACGAAATTGTAATTTCTCCCGTTTGTTTACTCCCTCTGAATCCGTGTTCAATGGCATTTTCAATAAAGGGTTGTGTTAACATTGGTGGAATTAAAACATCGTTTATATCTAATTTGTCATCAACATTTATGATATAAAGCAGATTATTTTCTAAACGTAATTTTTGTAAACTCAAATAATATTCCAGTGTTTTGATTTCTTTTTCAAGGGTAATGTATTCTGTAGTCGAATTATCCAGAATCAATCTCATCAATCTTGCAAAGTCCGAAAGATACCGGCCGGCCTCTTTGGGTTGGTTCTCATAAATGAAACTTTCAATAGTAGCCAGTGCATTAAAAATAAAATGCGGATTCATTTGAGAACGCAATAATTTTTGTTCAAGTTGTATCGCGGTTTGTTCCGACTTTAATTTATTTTGTCGCAACACCAGCCAGGCAATGCTAATAATAACCAGTAACAAAACGCCCAAACCCAGAACAATATAATTTCTGCGGCTTATTTGTAAAAGCTGAATTTGATTTTGATTGGCTAATCGTTCTTTTTCTAACCTGGAAATGGCTTCTTTTTTAGTGAATTCAAAATTCATTTCGGCTGTCACAATCTTTTTGGTATTCTCATCGTTTGCAATAGTGTCATTTAAGAGTTGAAATAGTTTAAAATGTTCCATGGCTTTTAAACCATCTTTTTTCTTTTCGTAAATGGTGCTTAGTAATTTTTCAGCTTCTGCCCGATCTAATAAAGTGCCTGTTTCTTTAGCAAGTTCCAAGCTCTTAAGCGCGTGAGTAAGCGCTTCATCGAATTTATTAAACCTAACCAGATTTATTCCAACATTGCATTCAGAAATGGCCATGCTTTCTTTATCGCCTATCTCTTCAGCTAACTTCAATGCCCTATAATGGTACTCCAGTGCTTTTTCTTTTTCACCGAACTCTGAATAAATTAACCCAATGTTTGATATTGTGGCTTGTATTCCTTTTTTATCGTTTATTTCTTCTTTTATTTTTAGCGATTTTATTTGATAATCTAAAGCTTTAGGATAATCACCCAGATCAAGATAAACATTCCCTATATTCATGAGGCTTACTGCAATTTCAAATTTGTTTTGTAATTTTTCACTAATTGCCAGCGATTTTTCAAAGTAGTTAAGTGCTTTTTGGTGTTCTTTTAAATAAGTGTATACAGTTCCTAAATTAGCGTACACAGCACTAATCCCTTTTTTATTTTTAAGTTCTTCAAATAAATTTAAAGCTTTTAAAAAGAATTCGACCGCGTTCGGATAGTCACTATTATATCGGTAAATGTTTCCTATATTATTATAGGAACCTGCGATTCCCTTTTTATCATTTCTTTCCTCAGCCGATTTTAACGCTTCCAGATATTCTGCCAAAGATTTGGCATAATCACCCTTCTGCATATAATAATTTCCCAAATTAGTTAAGGCATTGCCTAAGCCTCTTTGATAATGAAGTTTGTTTGAAAGGTTTTTGGAATATTGTGCGTTAACGAATCCTTCTTTAAACAGATCACTGTTCATCTGCAACCGGCTAAGTAAATTTAATGAATTTACTTTATTAGTGTCTTCTTGAACTGTTTTTAAAACGTGTTGTAAAGAATCTATAACGTTTTGCTGCGAAAAGTAGATTCCGTAATGGAGAATTAGAAAAAGGAGAAGAAAATATTTTCTCATGATAAAAATTTAACCCCCGGCTTTTTTTATTTTATAACCTTCTTTTGTAAGAATCACAATTATTTTATCGCGGTTGTCACCCTGAATTAAGATTTCCCCGTTTTTTGTGTTGCCTCCAACACCACATTTTTGTTTTAACAATTTGGCTAAAATATCTAAATCACTTTCAGGCCCAACAAAACCGGTAACGCGGCTTAATAATTTTCCGCCGCCTAATCTGTCTAAATATACTTTTAAATTTTGTTGTTGCGGCGGCAAGCTGCGCACGCTTAAATTAGTTTCGGTTTCGTATTTAAAATCGGGATTGGTTGAGTAAACGATATTCACCCGGCTTTTATCTTTTTTGCTCATCTTTTGTAACGCATTAATACAAATGGAATAATGATTAAAAATAACAAAAGCAAAATTAATAACCATAAATTTCTTATTGGAACGGAAGCACTATTGTAATTGGATTCTCCGGTCACATTAAAATCGCTTTCAGGTTCTCTGTTCTGTATCAAAAGCAAACTATCATTTAGCTGCGTGTAAAGTTTTAAATTTTCGTACGCCGACCGGTAATTATTTTTTTGAGATTGTAATTCTGAAAACAATTTGTAATAAAGCATTTTCCCTTCAGTATATTCTAATTCATTACAAAGTTCTATAGCTAAATTTAAATTTTCTTCTGCCAGACTTATATTTTTTTGTTTAAGCGCAATTTCAGCAATACTTAAATGAGAATCCGTCCTATCAACATCTAATCCCATCAGCTCTCGTAATTCCATCGCATCATAATTATAAGCGAGCGCTTTTTCATAATTACCTTTATCCGAAAAGATCTGCGCCATATTATTTAAACAAATGGCTTTGATCTCATAATCGTTTAATTCTTTTCCTGTTTGTAAAGCTTTTTCGTAATTTTCTAATGCGGCGTCTAATTGTTTTTGTTCATGTTTAAGTACTCCGAGGTTAATGAGTCCGTTAGCGATCTCCGTTTTATTATTCAGAGTATTATAATAATTTATGGCCTGTAAATAATAATTTTCGGCTTTCTGTAATTGTTTTAATTTCGAATAAGCATTAGCAAGATTAGTGCAACTATAACCCAATCCTAAAATATTATTTAAAGCTTTGTTAGCTGCAAAATATTTTTCAAAATAAACAAGTGCCTTTTTGTAATTGCCTTGCTTATAAAATAAGATCCCTGACAAATTATCACTTTTAGAAATATGTTGTGGAGATTTGCTTTTCAGCGCTGCCCTTTCACAATTTTGAGCGTATGCATAAGCCAATTTTGGATCTTTATCCACAAGGTCAAAGCCTTGTTTATACAATTGATTAACCTGCTCGGTATCATTCTCAATGCGTAAAATAGAGTTAAGCAAAGTATCCGGGTCTTGAGACAGTAACTTGAAGCTGCAAAAAATAAAAAATATAAAGTACCTTAGCATTCTGACTTCAAATTTATAATTTTATAGCGTAATAAAGAACTATGATCAAATATAAATTATTCCTTAAAAATCCTGCTTCGCATTATATATATGTGGATCTGGTTATCGACAATATAAAATCAGACGCCTTACAATTGCAACTTCCTGCCTGGAGACCGGGCAGGTATGAGTTAGGAAATTTTGCTAAGAATATAAAACGTGTTGATGCATTTGATTCCAAAGGAAATGTTTTGGAATTTACAAAAACGACTAAAGATCGCTGGCGTGTGAATACCAAAGAAGTGAATGAAGTAAAGATCACTTACAGTTATTATGCAAACGAATTAAACGCCGGTGCATGTTTTGCAGATGAAACACAAATGTATGTGAATCCTGTTCATTTATGCATGTATGTTCCCGACAGAATGAATGAAGAGCATGCACTGGAATTAGATATTCCTGATACTTATAAGATCGCTTGTCAGTTAAGATCAGATCAAAAAACATTAATAGCAAAAAATTTTGATGAGCTTGCCGATTCACCTTTTATTGCAAGCGCAGGAATAAAAACAGATTTTTACGAAGTAAACGGTATAAAATTTTATTTGCATTTCAATGGCGAATGTGATCCCGATCTCGAAAAAATAAAAAAACATTTTTCTGCTTTTACAAAAGCGGAAATTAATTTTTGGAATGGCTTTCCTGTTGATGAATATCATTTTTTATTTCATGTTTTACCCGTTAAATTTTATCACGGTGTTGAACATCAAAAAAGCACAGTTATTGTACTCGGCCCGGGTTACCATTTAAACGAAGGCAAAACTTATGAAGATCTATTAGGTGTAAGCGCGCATGAATTATTTCATTGCTGGAATGTAAAATATATTCGTCCGCAAGAAATGTTTCCTTACGATTTCACCAAAGAGAATTATGCGCGAACGGGTTACGTTTACGAAGGTTTTACAACTTATTACGGCGATGTAATGTTGCGCACTTCCGGTGTATTTAATGATGAACAGTATTTTGAAACGCTGGAGGAACGCTTAAATAAACATTTTCATAATTACGGTCGCTTTAACTTATCAGTTGCGCAAAGCAGTTGGGAAACTTGGCTCGATGGTTATGCGTCCGGCGCTCCTTACCGTAAGACATCTATTTATGATGAAGGCAATTTAGTTGCGTTTATGCTGGATATTTTAATTTTAAAAAATTCACAGAATAAAAAATCATTGAAGGATGCTTGCCGTATTTTGTTCAATGAATTTGGAAAAAAGAACAAAGGTTACACTGAACAGGATATAATTAAATTGTGTGAAGATGCAGCCGGAGTTTCGTTAAAATATTTTTTCAAAAATTTTGTTTACGGAACAGAAGATTTTGAACCAATGTTAATTCAATGTTTCGAATATGTTGGTTTAGAAATGCAAAAGCATAAAAACAATCATCTAAGTGAAAGCAGTTTCGGATTTAAAGTTGCCGAGCATGCTCATCTTACAAAAGTAATTCTAATAGCACCTTATTCTCCTGCCTGGAAAGCGGGTCTTTCAATTGGCGATGAAATCATGTCGGTGAATACAATCGAAGTAAAAAATGATTTAAATAATTGGTTACAGCATTTTTGCCAAAGGCATTCCTCGGGAAAAAGCAATGAAATTATTTTAACCGTTTCGTCACAAGGCAAAGTAAAAACAATTTCTTTGCAGCTTAAGGGTGCCATAACATATTTTGATAATCATAAGATCGTTTTCAAAGATCCGGTGTCTGCTGAACAAAAAACCAATTATTCCAGGTGGATCTTAGCATAATGATGCCTCGTTAAGAACAATTGTTAATAACCTTTAAGATTTAGTATTGCGTACTTCTGAAATTTGGCTTTTTTTTGAAGAATATTAATCAATTAAAAAACTAAAAATGGAAGAAACAAATAACACAGCGCCAACTAATGCCGGAAAAGGATTAGGAGTAGCCGGATTCGTAATTTCTCTAGTAGCTTTAGTACTTTACTTTATCGTCGCTCCAATGGCCGGATTAGCCGCATTTGCAGGTGGCGGCATGGGATTGTCGATCTTTTGGACAATTCTTAGTGTTGTAGGTTTGCTTTTAAGCATAATGGGCTTTATGAAAGCTAAAGCAGGCAATGGCAAAAAAGGTTTGGCTATTGCAGGTTTAGTGATTGGAATTATCGCTACAATTATGTCGGTAAGATTGATTTTTGCAGTTCATGAGATAAACGCAGCAGCCGGTGATACGGGAAAAGAATTATTAGAAAAAATGGGTGAAGGCATGAAAGAAGGTATGCAGCAAGCACTTGATTCATTACAAAACGGATTGAAAGAAATTGCTCCGGCTGATTCTACTGCCCACTAAAAACAGTTTACAACCTTTTATAAAGAAGTCGCTATTTATATGGCGACTTTTTTTATTTTTGATTAAAATATTAAAAACATGGAAACGCAAATTGATAATTCATTTGAACAAGCAATGCAGGAACCTAAACGCCCGCAATTTTTAACTGTGCTCTGCGTGTTAAGTTTTATAATGTGCGGACTTTCTTTACTCGGAGGGATTTGGAACATTATTCAAAGCAGTCCTGAACATATTGCCGAAAGCGTTGAAAAAATGAGGCAGTTTAGTCCGGAAATGGCAGATCAGTTTGAACAAAGAATGGCCGACATTCAGGAAAATACTTTTATGCAGATCTCTCAATACCTGGGTTTTATTTACACATTAATTTCTTTTATGGGAGTGTTAATGATGTGGAAATTACAGCGTAGAGGTTTCTTTGTATATGTTGTAGGTGAATTATTATTTTATATAGGATTTATTTTTGCAGGTAAAGAAATAATGTCGGCAATGAGCGGCGGCGGTACGATGGAAGGTGTGGGGATGGCAGTAGTTGCATTGATGCTGGTCTTTGATGCCGCTTTCATAATTATGTACGCTGTGAACTTAAAGCACATGAAATAAGGACTTTAAACAAATTTTTAAGAGGGATTTGG
>DATMPR010000194.1:0-4911 GCA_035567575.1 Bacteroidia bacterium | reverse complement strand
TTCAAGTTCCATGTGCATTGATCATTGGTAAACGTAAACCGAGCACCGACTTAAAAACATCTTTAAACGATGCTTTAAGAGAGCATAATGTTGCTGTATAATTTGAAAAAAGATTTCAAAAATATTTTAGTAATGCAAACGGCTTTTATTGGTGATGCCATTCTAGCGAGTTCTGTTTTAGAAAAATTACATGATTCATTTCCGGAGGCAAAAATAAGTTTACTGGTGAAAAAAGGAAATGAAAGTTTATACGAAGCACATCCTTTTTTAAATAAAATTTTGGTTTGGAATAAAAATGAAGGGAAATATGCTTCCTTATTCAATAATCTTAAACAAGTGCGCGCTGCAAAATTTGATGCAGTAATTAATTTGCACCGTTTCATGAGTTCCGGATTTATTACTGCATTTTCAGGGGCAAAATATAAATCAGGATATTCAGAAACTCCTTTCTCATTTTTATTCACCAAAAAAGTAAAACATGTTATTGGTGATGGTCGACACGAAACATTCCGTTATAACGAATTAATAGAAGACATAACCAATAAAACTGTTTCGAAACCTAAATTATATCCAACAAAACAAGACTTTGATTTTGTTCAGAAATATAAAACGGGAAAATACATTACAATGTCGCCCGCCTCAGTTTGGCGTACCAAAAAATTACCCGAAGCCAAATGGGTAGAGTTATGTAATAATTTACCTGAGGATCTTACTATTTATTTTTTAGGTTCTAAAAACGATATGGGTTTATGCAATAGTTTAAAATCAAAAGCGAAAATCAAAAATGGTAAAGTAGTAGCGGGCGAATTAACTTTATTGCAATCAGCCGCTTTAATGAAAGATGCCCAAATGAATTACGTGAACGACAGCGCGCCTTTACATTTAACTTCAGCGGTGAATGCACCGGTTACCGCTTTCTTTTGTTCAACTGTTCCTGCATTTGGTTTCGGACCATTATCAGATAATTCAAAAATCATCGAGGTGAAAAATTTAGAGTGCCGCCCGTGCGGGTTGCATGGTGTTAAAGATTGTCCGCTCGGTCATTTTAAATGCGGATTTAATATGGATGTGAAAAATATTTAATTTTTTTGTTATATTTGTTTATCCCAAAACAATTCCCTCAAAAATTTAAATGAATTATTATGAAAAAAATAATTTTTGGAATTGTAACATTTTTGTTTTTCGAATGTTTTAGGGGTCTGAAGAACTTTAACGGAATTTACACTGAATCCCTTCAGGATTCTAATGCAAAATGTTTTAGGAAGTCTGAAGGACTTCAATATTAATAGAAGAAACAGAAAAAATAAAAAAGTCAACCCTGAAGGGGTTGAATGAATTATTCGGAAACCTTAATAATATAAACGGCTGTCTTAACAGAATCCTGCATCTTATGTAAAGTGAGTCGCAAAGTATCTGTTCCCGGTTTTACAGCAGTGAAATGATAATACACTCCTTTTTCATTACCGTGCCAAGCGGCATTGATGTAATCAATAATTGTTTTGTTGTGATTGTCATTTAGCTTCCAATAATAATTCTCCACGTGATTTTCAGGAAGGATAATGGTGAATTTTCCTCCTGCTTTAATTTCATTAACGGCCGGTGATTCTTTTTCGATGATTTGATGTGTACAAGCTCCCAAAATAAAAAAGAGAAAAAGCGGAATGGCCTTTTCTCCTCTTAATAATACTTTATTTATCATTTTTATTTAGCGTATGAAGTTGCTCTCGTCTCACGGATAACCGTAACTTTTACTTGTCCGGGATAAGTCATTTCGGTTTGTATTTTTTGTGAAATATTAAATGCTAATTCTTCTGCTTTCTGATCGGTGATTTTTTCACTTGATACAATTACACGTAATTCACGTCCTGCTTGGATCGCGTAAGTTTTTTCCACACCATCATAAGCTAATGCTAACGCTTCCAGATCTTTTAGGCGTTTCATGTATTGCTCAGCAATTTCGCGGCGGGCACCGGGACGAGCACCGCTTATAGCATCACACACTTGTATGATCGGTGAATACAAAGTTGTCATTTCAATTTCGTCGTGGTGAGCACCGATCGCATTGCAAACTTCCGGTTTCTCTTTATATTTCTCTGCCAATTTCATTCCTAAAATAGCGTGAGGTAATTCAGGAGAATCATCAGGCACTTTCCCAATATCGTGTAATAATCCGGCGCGTTTTGCGACTTGTGCATTCAATCCCATTTCACTTGCCATGATCGCGCAAAGGTTTGCAACTTCGCGGCTGTGTTGTAATAAATTTTGTCCGTAAGAAGAACGGTATTTCATTCTTCCAACCATACGGATCAATTCCGGATGCAAACCATGAATTCCAAGATCGATACAAGTACGTTTACCAATTTCAATGATCTCTTCTTCGATCATTTTTTTGGTTTTTTCAACAACCTCTTCAATACGTGCCGGGTGAATTCTTCCATCACCAACTAATTGATGTAGTGCTAAACGCGCAATTTCACGACGGATAGAATCGAAACAAGATAAAGTAATTGCATCAGGGGTATCATCAACAATGATCTCAACACCGGTTGCAGCTTCAAGCGCACGGATGTTTCTTCCTTCGCGACCAATAATTCTACCTTTCATTTCATCACCTTCAATATGGAAAACAGTTACAGAATTTTCAATTGCGGTTTCAGTAGCGACACGTTGTATAGATTGAATAATAATTTTTTTAGCTTCTTTATTGGCAGTCAGTTTGGCTTCATCCATTATGTCTTTAATGTAAGCCATCGCCTGTGTTTTTGCTTCTGCTTTTACACTTTCTACTAATTGAGCTTTGGCTTCATCCGCTTTCATACCCGAAACTTTTTCAAGCATTTCAACCTGGCGGCGGTGATGTTTTTCTACATCCTCATTACGTTGCTTGTAAAGATCGGTTTGCAATGAGAGCTGCTGACGCTGTGATTCTAATTCTTTATCCCTGCGGTTAGCTTCTTCAATTTTTTTCGACAGGTCATTATCTTTTTGCTTTAGGCGGTTTTCTGTAACAGAAATATGGTTGTTTTTTTCCTGTACGGATTTGTCGTGCTCAGCTTTTAATTGCAGAAATTTTTCTTTAGCCTGAAGTATTTTTTCTTGTTTAAGAGCCTCGGCTTTAATTTCAGCTTCTTTAATAAGGTTTTCTTTTTCTTTTTTAGCACCGCGGTTTAGGCGTGAGCCGGCTAAAATAAAACCGACTATCAGTCCTAAAATGAGTCCTCCTGCAATTATGCTTATCTCAATGATGTTTAAATCTACATTCATGATCTTAATATTAAATAAATAAAAAACGCACAAACTTTATCGACGTAATAGTCTCATAAAATTTGCGCGTGAAATGTGTAACTCTGCCGTCGGCAGACAAGCTTTGCGGCTTTTTATTCTTCTATGTTTTTGATGTTTGAAAGATGTTCTTGTAACATCATCTCCACATCAATCAATAGTATTTTAAAATGGCTTAATTCTTTTTCAGATTCTTCGGCTTTTTGATAAAATTGCGATACTAGCTGCAACATTACCATGGCTAAACAATCCTTTTTATCTTTGATCGCGTAAGTTTTTTCAAACTCGGCGATCTTAGTATTTATTAAATCAACAACCCTTCTTACGTTTTCCTCGTCTTCGGCTTTAATCTTCAGGGGATATAATCCGCCTGCAATTTCTACTTTTATACTTACCTCAGTCATGAAAACTAATAGGGGCGTTAAAAATTAAGCACTTAGTAAAGCAATACACTTGTCTATTTCACGCACCAATTCGTTAATTTGCTTCTTCATTTGACCACTTTCGTTAGTGACTTCAGGAGAAGACTTCGCTAATATAATATTTTTCCGCTGACTATTCAAATCGGTTACGTCAATATTTTGGCTGTCAATATGTTGGGAGATTGACCCTACCACGTCATTCATCTTTAACAGCTGATTAGCCATTTGTTC
The DNA here is from genome assembly GCA_035567575.1 of Bacteroidia bacterium. Classification (GTDB taxonomy): domain Bacteria; phylum Bacteroidota; class Bacteroidia; order B-17B0; family Aurantibacillaceae; genus JAHEYG01. The sequence goes on along the minus strand of DATMPR010000194.1, from coordinate 976 downwards.
TTTCTCACTTAGGAGGCTCATTTTTTCAGAACTTAATGCGTCAATTTGTTTAAAGAGGCGATCGATGTATTCATCTTGTTCCGTAGTATTGGTTGTTGTCGATTTTAAAGTTTCTATTTCAGTTTTGTAAGAAGTTATTTTAGAATTTAAACTTATAATCTCAGCTTTGAAACCTTCAGCTGCAGTTTTTAACTCTTCAAGTTCTGAAGAAATTGAATTGTGTTTACTTTCCCAATCCGAAACAAGTTCGCCAGGTGAGCTTACATTCTCTAATTGAGAATTTAATTCAGCAATTTCCGATTTCAAAGCTGTAACTTCAGTACTTAATGCTGCATTGTTAGCTGTTAAAGTAGTTAGCTCAAAGTTTTTCGCGTTAATAGTTTCTTTTAATTCGGTTACGCGACCTTCAACTCCGGTTGCAGATTCAGTAAGTTCTGATTTTAATAAAGCTAGCTCTTCTTCTTGCGCTTCGACTTTATCCTGTGCAAGATCAATTTCAGTAATTAAACTGGTGTTTTCGGCCAGCAATTTCTGATATTCAATTTCTTTGCTTTGCAATTGTTGTTGCGCTATAACTTCTAATTCTGATTTAACACTTTCAAAAGATATTTCTTTTTCGTTCCATTCTTCAAGGCTCTTGGTCATTTCAGTATTAAGACGCTCAATTTCTGATTTTGTATAACCTAACTCAGCGCTTTTTGAAGAAACCGAAGAATTAAGTTCTGCAATTATATTATTCTTTGCTTCCAACTCAGCTTTCAGCTCATTAATAGTTTTAATGTGATTGCTGATATCTGCATTCAGGTTTTGCACTTGCTCACTTTGCGATTGTGAAGAAGTAGTTTTAAAGCTTTCGAATTCTTGCGTTAAAGCATTAAATTTTTCAACCCAAGCATTAATTTCATCACTTTTAATTTCAATTGTTCTTCCGAGATCTTCAGCTTTAGTATTTTGTTCATCTATATGCGTGATCATT
>DATMPR010000193.1:0-4824 GCA_035567575.1 Bacteroidia bacterium | reverse complement strand
GGAGAACTAAAATATATTCCTTACAATAATTTATTTACGCAAATAGAAACAATTGAAGTAAAAGGTTACGGAAAATTTGATGCTTATGCTAACCGCGATAGTATTGGATACAAAGAACCTTATGGATTAAATAATATAAAGACTTTATTGCGCGGCACATTACGTCAAGTTGGATATTGTAAAGCATGGAATGTTTTTGTGAAATCAGGATTAACGGATGATACCCATAAAATTAAAGATGCAAATAAATTGACCTATACGCAATTAATAGATTCACTTTTACCTAAAGGCGAAGGAACAACTTTGGAAAAATTAAAAAAATTTATGCAAAATGATTGGGATGCGGATGTTTTAGAGAAATTAAATTATTTAGAGTTATTCGATAATAAAAAAATAAAATTAGCAGAAGGTTCTCCGGCAGAATTATTACAAAATTTATTAGAAGAAAAATGGAAATTGAAGAATGGCGATAAAGATATGGTCGTAATGCAACATTTGTTTGAATACACACTCAATAATAAAGATCACAAATTAACTTCATCACTTGTCGTTATTGGTGATGATGAAGAACATACTGCTATGGCAAAAACAGTTGGTTTACCATTGGCAATTACGGTAAAAAACTTCCTGACCGGAAAATTTAAATTAAGCGGAGTTCAAATTCCGACCGCAAAAGAAATTTACGAACCGCTTTTAAAAGAGCTGGAAAAATTGGGAATTGTTTTTAAAGAAAGTTAAACTTTTTTAGAAGTTCTTTTTTTTAGAAAAGTAATGATAATTGGCAATACCGAAACTCCAATTATACCCAGACAAACCAGATCAATATGTTTACGGATGAAATCTACATTGCCTAACAAATAACCGGCAGTCAGTAAACTCCCTATCCATAAAGCACCGCCAACAATATCAAACGCTAAATATTTTTTGTAGCTCATTTCACCAACACCTGCTGCAAATGGAGCAAATGTTCTTACAAAAGGAACAAAGCGAGCCATGATGATAGCTTTTGTTCCATGTTTCTCAAAAAACGCATGCGCTGCATCTAAATGTTTTTGTTTAACAATGGATGAACCTTTCCATTTAATATGAAAAACTTTTAATCCTATTGTGCGACCGATCCAGTAATTGCAATTATCACCAACAACGGCTGCAATAAATAATAAGAATAATAAATACACCATATTTAAATGCCCGGAACGTGCAAACAATCCTGCCATGAATAATAAGGAATCGCCGGGTAAAAAAGGCATAGCAACTAAACCGGTTTCAACAAAAATGACTAAGAAAAGAATTACGTAAATGGAAGTGCCATAATTTGTAAAAATCCATTCAAGATCAAGATGAGGAAAAATGTGATTAAATAATTCTAGCATAGTTGGGAGTTGAGAGTTTGTAGTTGGAAGATAATGTTTTTTAATAATGAAAGTTGATAAACGGAACACTACGAACTCAGAACTACCAACTTATAGACCTACATCTTCAATGTAAGCAAGAATTCCGCCTTTTAAATTGTATAAATTTTTGTATCCCAACTGCGTTTCGAGGGCTTGTATAACAGCAGCGCTGCGTTTACCGCTGCGGCAATGAATAATAACTTGTTTGTCTTTCGAAATTTTTTCGGCGTTTTCCATTACATCACCCATCGGAATTAATTCGCCGTTTAAATTCATATCGTCGAACTCATGCGGTTCGCGGACATCAATCAATTGAAAGTCGACTTTCTTATCGATCAATTCTTTTAATTCTTTTGCTGTGATCTCAAGCATGGTGATAGGTTAAAATAATTTGTTACTACAAATTAAGTGCTTTGTTTTAAATTATCAGGTAAAAAAGTGAAAAAAGTATCACCCCTAAGGCCTAATCTTAACGTTTCGAGTGGAATTACATCGTCAACCCCGATATTACCAACGTTAACATTAGCCCCAAAAAGCTTCAAAAAGTACACTTGCTGCGATTTTTGAGGGGTTTCCCATATAATGTTCTCGAGTTTTATTTTGTTGACAATGCGGTTGATCAAAAGGGTATGAGCGCTTCCGTTTTTGTGAAAAATACCAACATTACCGCTTTCACGTGCCTCTGCTATTACCTGTTCAGAGCCCGCATCGAGTTCAGCCTGCATCATTTTTATCCAACGGGCAGGGTGAATGATAACGCCTTCTTCTTTGGAACCTACTTCCGACAAAACAGTAAAATTTTTGGCCAGTTTGTTAATGTATTCGCATTTTTTATCATGATCAATATTAATACTGCCATCAGAAACTTCAGCAGAATCAATACCTAAAGAAGTAATAAACTTTACATACTCATCAAATTTATTCCTAATAACAAAAGCTTCAAACAAAGTACCGCCTAAATAAACTTTAATGTTATTTTTTTGATACAGCTTAATTTTTTCCTTCAAATTCTTTGAGATAACAGACGTTCCAAATCCAAATTTTACATAATCAATAAAATCAGAACTGCTGTCGATCATGTCCTCCGCTTCTCTAAGGCTAATACCTTTATCCATTACCATTGTAAGTCCGGATTTGCGTGGTTTTTCGGTTCGTTCAGGTAAAAAAGGTAAGTTAACGGTGTATGCCATATTAATTTTTAAAGGAGTTAATTAATTCTAACACTTGCAAATCTTCTTTTAAAGCGGGCGAGTATTCAAATATTTCGGTGTATTTATTAAAATCCATTTCCAATGCTTTGCCTAAATTTTCCAATCCTTCGTTACGTTTGCCCGTTTCAATCAAGATAACTCCCAACCGGTAATACATTTCGGCAACATCCGGAAAATATTTTATGCCTTCGCTTAAAGTTTCGATGCAATCTTTATAATAGCCGGCTTCATCCAATAATTTCGCGTAATCCAGCCATACATCAAAATCAGGATATTCTAACTCAATAACGCGCTGATATGCCATTGCCGCTTCCTCATGAAAACCTAATTTTTGCTGCACTTCTGCAAATACATACCAATATTCAGCTTCGTTTGGATTTATCTCAATTGCTTTTTTAATGTAGTGAATGCCTTCAGTTAATCGGTTCATGGCATCCAGGCAAACACCAATTCCCAGCCAGGCATCGGCGTGTGCTGCGTCTGTTTTTACACAGCGGTTATAATTTTTTAATGCTTCTTCGAACTCATTTAAATTTTCGTGGCACTCACCAATGAAATAATAAGTATTGGCTTCTTTATTCTCGTGCTTAAAAGTTTCTTTATAAACTTCAATGGCATCGCGGTATTTTTCCAAAGAAGCCAGTGAGTTTGCTTTATTAAAATAAGCTGAGCTGAATTTATCGTTAATGGCAATAGCGTAATCGTAAGCTTCAATTGCTTTTTCGAACAAACCAAAACGGTTGTAAGCTAACCCTAAATTGAACCAAGCGTAATAACTATAAGGAAATTCATCTATGTAATCAATGAAAAAAGAAATAGCTTCTTCAGCTTTGTTGGTCAGATCAAAACACAACGAGAGTTCGTTCAATGCAACTTCATTACGCGGATTTATTTTTATTGCTTTTTTCAAATAGTAAATGGCATCATCGGGTTTCTCTTCATTTAAAAACTCAACGCCCAATGCTAAATAAACTTCATCTTTATATTCGGCTAAAGGCAAAGCTTTTTTAAAATTCTCAATAGCCTGTTCTCCTAAACCCATCTGACTATAAATATAACCGCGGGCCATGAACAGATCGAAATTTGCACTTTCAATTTGTTCAATTTCGTTTAGTAAATTTAAAGCTTCTTTTGTATAATGCTGACTGGATAAATATTGAGCTTGTTTAATTTTTAGGTTGGTGGAATAAGGGAATTGTTTCATCCCAAAATCAATAGCTTTTTTAACCATATCGTAGTTAAGCCACTGAAAATAGTACTCAATTATATCTTCTAATTCATCGGCATCAAAAAAACTGTGCTTTCCATTGGTAAGCATGTCCTCAAAACGCTTTAGAACCTCCTCAAAATCCTGTCCTTCAAAATCTTCTCCGTCAAACTGGCTCATAAATAGGCAATCCTTGTTTACACAAAGTTAAGTTTTTTTTCCATTTTAGGTATTATGTTTTTAACAGAAAAAAGCCTAAAAATGTCAATAAAAAAAGCTAATTAAAATGGTAGGAATTGGTAAGATGCTAACTTTACAGCAAAATTTTACTATTGACACTCATTAAAAGTATTTCAGGATTCAGAGGAACTATTGGCGGAAAACCGAATGATGGTTTAACTCCGTTAGATATTGTAAAGTTCACTTCGGCCTACGGTTCGTGGATAATTAAAAACACAAAAGGAGGTATTCCTTCAGTTGTTGTAGGAAGAGACGCGCGGCTATCAGGACTAATGGTGAATAATATTGTGTGCGGAACATTAATGGGTTTAGGCATTGATGTTTTTGATCTCGATCTAAGCACAACACCAACAGTTGAAATGGCGGTCACCGAATTAAGAGCGAATGGCGGAATTATTTTAACTGCATCACATAATCCAAAACAATGGAATGCTTTGAAATTATTGAACAGCAAAGGTGAATTTATTTCGGAAGAAGACGGAAAATATATTTTGCAATTAGCGGATAAAGAAGAATTCAGTTATTGTGAAGTAAATCATTTAGGAAAATATACGAAGCGGGATGACATGCTTCAAAAACATTTCGAGAAAATTTTAAAATTGCCTTATGTTGATGTAAAAGCCATTGGTGCGGCTGATTTTTCAGTGAGTGTGGATGCAGTCAACTCCTGTGGTGGATTTGCAGTGCCAATGTTGTTAGAAGCATTAGGTGTAAAAAAGATCCACAAATTATATTGTGATCCGGACGGAAATTTTGCACATAATCCGGAACC
>DATMPR010000192.1:0-16315 GCA_035567575.1 Bacteroidia bacterium | reverse complement strand
TCAGGAATTCCGGCGTGTTTTTTTATTCAAAAAGCATTTTTTTATACAGGCGGTTCCGGTTCGGGACCTACTATCAATTTATCAGTTACTAATCCTGTCGCAACAAATAGTGTTTTTGCTATGGTAAACAGCGGATTCTCTTCCACTGACAAATGGGGAGGATATGGCGGAACCTGGACGCGCAGGGCAGATGTTACAGCTTTGATCTCAGGAAACGGAAATTATATTATCTCCGGGATCCCAACAGGTTTTCCAAACGATCCGGATGGCGGCACTCTGGTTATTGTTTATTCGGATAACACTCAAACTTTTACGGGCAGTATGGTTCTTGCAGATGGTACCATGGCTGCAGGTGGGGGCGGAAATTTGAACAGTGTTATTACCGGCTTTAATGCTTGCGCCAATTCAACGCTTGATAAGCATTTTATTATTGCCGGTGATCTGCAAAGTATAGGTACTTATAATGTGCGCTATAATAGTTTGGTTACTAATTACGTATATCCAAGCGCCGGTCAATCATTTTACGCCTATCTTCCTTTTAGCGGGTCAGCTGTTACTGCAGGACAAACTACAGCTAACTACGGATTGAATAATTCTTCAGCCGATGCTTTTGCTTTTTATGCTTGTGGCTTATATTATAGGACAACTTGCAATGCCTGTCCCGGTGGTGCTTGTGCAGTTTTGCCCATAGAGTTACTTTCTTTTGATGCAAAATGTGATAATGGAAAAGTAAATTTAATTTGGGAAACTGCAACGGAAATAAATAATGATCACTTTACCATTGTGCGGAGTGCAGACGGAATTAATTATGAAACTGTTGGAACAATTGCCGGTGCAGGAAACAGCAATAAAACCCTTCGTTATTCTTTTGCTGATCCAAAACCTTTAAAAGGAACATCCTACTATTCTCTTAAACAAAGTGATTATAACATAGCGAATAAAAATATCAGATCTGTCGCTGTGAATTGTACCGGAGTTATTGAATTTGCAATTCACCCAAACCCAGGCACCGGAACATTTATCATTGATGGGGAAGAACAAAACAGCGACATAATAATTACGGATGTATTTGGAAAAATAATTTTTCAAGATAAAATTATCGGAGAAAAAAAAGAAATAGATCTGAACAGCCAACAAAACGGAATTTATTTTGTAAAGATAATTTCGGAGAGCGGAATTACATCAAATAAAATTGTGATCAATAAATAAGCGGGATTTTTTTGATCGGTCCTGAGCGCACCGAAGGCCCGATGTACGTAAATCCTGTGGTTGAGCGCATCCCAAACCACTGTTACAAAAGAAACCACACGGAATTACTCCACAACAACTTTCTTATTCAGAGAAAAATCAGTTCCTGAAACTTTAAGGAAATAAATGCCTTTGCTAATTCCGTTTTCTTTCAGATTAATTTCTTTTGAATTTTTTGATAAAAGAATTTCTTTTCCGGCAATATCAAATAATTGTGCTGATGTAATTTCGTGTTTTGTGTTAATGGTGATTTTTTCGGAAGTTGGATTTGGATAAACACTTATTTCGCCATCATCAATTGAAGATTGATAAATTCCTGTTGTCATTGGCGGATTGGTAATCATTTTTTGCGTATGTGTCCATTGATGAACGCCGTCATTTACTACCCAGCTATAAGCTGCCATTTTTGAACCTTCGCCCGGCCATGGATTCATGTAGTAAACATTATTTGAAAGATCGTAACCTTCACCAACAATAAAATGTCCGCCTCCGCTTGTCCAGCCCCAGCGAATTACAAATGGTCTGAACGCGTTAATTTCAGTCGTAATTGCAGGAATAGAAATTGTATTTGAAATATTCGTAACAGAAATGCTTCCGAATTGGCTCAATATATCCTCAATGCTTCCGGCGTAACCCCACATGTAATTCCAATAATTACAACCTGCAGTTGTTGTTACACAACAGTTCTGAGTTCCAAAATTATTCCATGTTGCAACTGTGCGGGTATATTCAGCAAGCTGACATTGTGTTGTATTAACACTGTAATGCCGTAAAATACAATTGCTGCACGCCGACCAACACCATTGGTTCTGTTCTTGTATCGTAGTTGATAAGCTTAAAACTGACTGCGAATTCATATTCACCGAAAATAAACACGCTATGGCTATTAAAAAATTTCTCATGGCTTAGTCTTTTTTAATATCGGTTAATGAATACAAATTATTTTCGAAGAGCTTTAAATATTTACGGCTCTGCTCAGGTATTTTCGAATCAAATACATAATCGGATTGTGTAGTAAAGATCCTTAGAATAGAGAGTTGGGAATCGGGATCAAAACCCGCCGTTGAACAGCTTAATGTTTTTGAAAGTTCCAATGCACCGTAATCAGCAACCATTAATTCTGTTCCGTTATTGTAAATAGTGAATAAACCTTTTGGTTTTCCATTTGCATTCAAAGCCAGCACGCGGTAGTTGTTTGTTTTAGTCGGAATATTATTCACCAGAATATATTCAGCAAAAACTTTAGTGAAACTTAAATTCAGGATCTCATCCTTATTCGCAAAACCAAAATCGGCAGCCTTGTTCTCAGGCATTTGTCCGATCAGTTTTAAATAATTGGCTTTTGTGAATTCCAGAATTTGTTTGTCAGATTGTGCAAACTGATTCAGAAATAAAACACAGAATAGGAGCGTAAAGATTTTTTTCATATTGATAGTTTTAAATTCTAAGCGGATGATTTTGATTACGCTCAACCACCGGGGTAATGCGATCCGGTGCCTGAGCGTAGTCGAAGGCACATTCATTAAAAGTCGTGACTTAACTGGTTCGTTGCTTTTTGTAAAATTTCGAAAGCATTTTCGGCCATTAAGTTTTCTTTATCTAAAGTAGGATTTATTTCTACCATTTCAAAACAAACTATTTTTTTGCTGCGCATGATATAGTAAATTAAGTTTCCGGCTTCTTTTTCAGTAATTCCGTTTGGCACGGGAGTTCCTGTCCCGCTCGAGATACGTGAATCCATACTGTCAACATCAAAACTTACATAAATAAGATCGCAGTGGTCTAAATAATTTAATGAATCGATAGCGACGCGTTCAACTGCTTTTTTCCTGATCTCAGGTAAAGTAAATACGCGTATTTTATGTTTTTTAATAATGTAATCTTCCTGCGGTTCGTAATCCCGCAAAGCAATATAAACAAGATCGTTCGGTTGTATTTTCGGATTAACACCACCAAGTTCTTTTAATTTTTCCCAATACTCAATTGTTTCGTCATCGGGTTTATTTTGCTGGCGTTCTTTATTATCTTCTCCCAAAATACAAGCAATTGGCATGCCGTGCATGTTACCGCTCGGTGTTGTGTAAGGTGAATGTAAATCTGCATGCGCGTCGATCCAAATTACGCCTAAACGTTTATCGGGGTAAGCCATTTTAATTCCTGAAATTGTTCCGAGAGCAGAACTGTGGTCGCCCGCCAGTACAATTGGAATTTCATCTTTGTGTAAAATTTTCGCGATCTCTTTTGCTAAACGTTCGTTAAGATTATAAATACCTTTTATACGTTTTGCATAATCGTTTACAACAGGTTCAAGTAACAAATGATTTTCGCTGGGAATTTCAACGGTTTTAAATCTCTTAAAGAACGGAGAACCAAAATCGAGAGCTGCAATTTTAATGGCATCAATGCCCATGCTTGATCCCCGGGTTCCGGCGCCAATTTCGCTTTTAACCTCAACTATTTTAATGGGCTTTATCATGGGTTTTATTGACATATTTTAAGTGTATGATCGGTGTAAAACATTGAAGTAAATTGCTTACTTTTACCTGTTTTTTTGAAAGTAACTCACTTACATTGCTAATAAAATGGATAATCGATATTCAGACCTTATAAATCAGACATTTAACTTTCCGCAGGATGGTTTTAATGTAGTTGATAATGAATTGTATTTCAATGATATACCTTTAATGGACGTAATTAAGCAATACGGTACACCATTGAAAATCACGTATTTGCCAAAAATAGGGTCGCAAATTCAGAAAGCAAAGCGTTTATTTAACGTTGCAATGGCAAAAGCCGACTATAAAGGAAAGTATATTTATTGCTATTGTACCAAAAGTTCGCATTTTTCATTCATTTTAGATGAAGTACTTAAAAACGAAGTACATCTAGAGACTTCTTCGGCTTATGATATCCAGATTATCAAAGAACAATTCAAAAAAAAGAGGCTCAGTAAAGATACATATATTATTTGTAACGGGTATAAACGCGGCCTCTACAAACAGTACATTACCGAATTAATTAATGATAATTTTAATGTGATCCCGGTACTAGATCACCTCGATGAATTTGATTATTACCGCAAGCATGTGAAGGTAGATAAATGTCAGGTTGGAATGCGGATAAGTACTGAAGAAGAACCGTCTTTCGCTTTCTATTCTTCGCGTCTCGGCATCCGCTACAGCGATATAATAAATCTCTATAAAGAGAAGATACAACCCAATCCAAAGTTCGAACTAAAGCTCCTGCATTTCTTCATCAACAATGGAATTAAGGATACTATTTATTACTGGACGGAGCTAAACAAGTGTCTTAGTATTTACTTAGAACTTAAGAAGATATGTCCAACCCTCGATTCTTTAAATATCGGAGGCGGCATGCCAATTCGGACATCGCTTGGTTTTGAGTATAGTTACGAATATATGATAGAGGAGATAGTTGCGCAGATAAAAGCTTTTTGCATACAAAATGAGATCGATGAGCCCAATATATTCACCGAGTTTGGCTCATATACAGTAGGAGAAAGCGGTGCTACATTGTATTCGGTTGTTGATCAGAAAATGCAAAATGACCGTGAGCGTTGGTACATGATCGACAGTTCTTTCATTACAACATTACCGGATACGTGGGGAATTAATCAGCGTTTTATTTTATTGGCCATTAATAATTGGGATAAAGCTTACGTGCCATGCAGTTTAGGAGGTTTAACTTGTGATAGCATGGATTATTACAATAGTGAGGCGCATACCAATCAAGTGTTCTTACCAAGAATTGAAAAGTCACACAAACAACCATTGTACGTTGGATTTTTTCATACCGGCGCTTATCAGGAAGCATTAAGCGGATATGGTGGCACGCAGCATTGTTTAATTCCCGCGCCCAAACATGTTTTAATTGACAGGGAAGATGATGGTACGATCACAACACGTTTATTTGCGAAAGAGCAGAGTTATAAATCCATGCTAAAAATTCTTGGCTACTAATAATATGAGGCGATCTTTGATCTGCTTCATCTTAAATCGATGTTGAAAATTTTAGGGTATTAAATTTAATCAGCGGTTTCGGCTCCGCTCAGTGCAAATGATTTTAAAAACGACAAACTTTTTTACTCAAAATCAGAAAATAAAAAAAATGTAAAATTAAAATTTATAGTTTGTCTTAATAAAGCGCACATAAAAGTTACCTGTAATAATTCTGTTTTTGAGTTTAGTAAAGACTACGGTTATAAGATCGACTCTGGAGCTCAGCGCTTTTTTAATAGAGTTGATTATCCAAGTATTAATCAGGGTGAGAATATTTTGCTTTATAAAATAACAGTCATTAAAAAATCAAAATACGAAGAAGATACTCAGAATTATTATTTTAGCAGAGATGCTGCATCACCGGCTTTACCTTTAATCAATTTCAATCTTGAAAATGTTTTTAAGGATAACAAGATTTTTCAAAAATATCTGGAATTACATTTTAAGTCCGGTGCTGAACTAATTCAGTATGATAGTAACCATAAAATGTATAGAATAAATCATTTGCTTGACTTAAGCAATAACCAATAAAACAATGAACCTGAAAAACAATTAGTGATCTTGGTTGGTTATCGTAATAAGAGTATTTTCTTCTACTGAGTATATTTATTTCTATCCGAATAAAGGTGTTAAATGCTTTGCAAAATGGCTTGAGTTTCTTGCCGAATTACATTGAGAAAAGTCTTTATAAATCTTAGATTACGAACACCGTCCATAAAACTAGGCGAAATTGACAATAATGTCTTTTGGTTAGTTCTATTTTGGAAATATATTATCCCCGCACTTATATGATTTTTTAATTGCTCTAAGTTAAAATATTACCTTTGCTGTACAATTAATCGACCTTGATAAAAGTACTGATCATAGATGATGAAGAAAAACTAAGATCACTTCTTGCCCGAATTATCCATTCACAGGGTTTTGAAGTTATAGAAGCTTCTGATTGTAAGTCAGGACTTTTAAAACTGGATCAGAATGATATCTCAGTTATTTTATCGGATGTAAAACTTCCGGATGGAAATGGTCTTGACCTCGTACAAAAGATCAAAACAAAATTTCCGCTGACAGAAGTTATTCTGATGACCGCTTACGGTAATATTCAGGATGGCGTACAGGCCATGAAGAATGGTGCTTTCGATTATTTGGTAAAAGGCGATGAAAATGAAAAGATAATTCCGGCTCTGAACAGGGCTTCCGATAAAGTGAGATTACAAAAACGTATTGCGGAATTAGAGAACCAACTCGAGGCTAAATATGATTTTGATATTATAATTGGAAGTTCAGAAGCAATCAAAAAAACAATAAGTTTAGCAAAAAAAGTGGCGCCTACTGATTCAACTGTTTTACTTGAAGGCGAAACAGGAGTTGGTAAGGAATTATTTGCGCAGGCGATTCATTACGCAAGTTCGCGGAAAAATAAATCATTTGTAGCGGTGAATTGCAGCGCCTTTGCAAAAGAATTATTGGAAAGCGAATTGTTCGGTCATAAAAAAGGATCTTTTACCGGCGCCATCAATGATAAAAAAGGTTTGTTTGAAGAAGCCAGCGAAGGAACTATTTTTTTAGATGAAATGGGTGAAATGAATTTAGACCTGCAGGCGAAATTGTTAAGGGTATTAGAAACTCAAAGTTTCATAAAAGTTGGAGACACCAAACCAACACAAGTGAACGTGAGAATAATTGCCGCAACAAACCGCGATCTGAAAAAAGAAAGTGAAAACGGATATTTCAGATTAGATCTCTATTACCGTCTCTCTGCTTTCAAAATTAATTTGCCTTCGCTTAAAGAACGCAAGGAAGATATTGAAGACCTGGCTAAATATTTTATGAATGTGTATTCCATAAAATTGAAGAAGCGCATTTCATCCATAGATAAAGAGTTCTTAAAACAAATAAAACGAAACGAATGGAAAGGAAATATCCGCGAATTAAAAAATTGTGTGGAACGCGCGGTGATTTTGTCTGAAGGAGAAAGTCTGACTGCAGATCTGCTTCCTGCAGAAATTGCAAATAATGAAACATCTTTGGCCGACAGCTCTGTTACGAGTTTGGCTGCTATGGAAAAAATACATATTCAAAAAATACTTAGCATAGCAAAAGGCAACAAAACAAAAGCCGCCGAATTATTGGGCATTGGCTTAACTACACTCTACCGGAAAATGGAGGAATATAATATTCAAAAATAGAAAGTATTTTCATTTTGATAAGGTTTTCCAAAATGGAAGACCTTTCATTTTAGAGACCAATTCCCTCATTATTTTAATTAACTGACAGTAAGTTAATTGTCTGCTCTTCATTTAACTTTCTCATTTCGGAACCAAATTTGTTGTCATTAGGGAAAAAATCCATGAACGCAAGTACCGAGTTATTGAAAATAAAAGCAGAGTTATCGCTAAAAAACAATGAAGACTATAATAAAGAGCGCGCTGTAATTGATCTGTTGGAAAATGAATTTCCAATGATGCAATTACAATTAGAAAAGGTTGAAAATTCCTGCAGTATTTATAAAACAATGGAATGTTTTGCCGATGTAACTAAAGAACTTATTCATTCAGGCAATTTTAAAGAAGTAAAACATTGCTTTAATATAGCCGAAAAAATGCTGCGGATGGGAAATTGTCATGTAAAAAATGCAATTGAAAACGTATACCTGTTCTCTATTTCAAGGATAATTAGTATGGCGAATCCGGTTAGTTATACTGTAAAGAATTTATTAACTGAATCATTAAAGAAAGAATATAACCGTCAAATATGTGCATCCGGAATTTAGTTGTAATTAATGGGAAGACGTCTAGATCCATACGAAAAATTATTTATTACAATTATTTCAGTAATGCTCTCAATATGCGTTCTGATAATAATAGTTGCAAAATTTAAATAAGTAGACAAAATATTACAACAAATAAAATGGAAACACTGGTATCAATATTGTTAATTTCAGGAGGGCTGTTTTATAAGTTTGTTGATTTTTTTGAAAAAATTTAATTATGACCGCATTATTCATATTAGCAATTGCGGTATTCGCATACCTGGTGTACGTATTAATTAAACCGGAAAAATTTTGATCCATGAAAGCAAATAGAGATTCAACTAAAAAGGTAATGGATTTTGAAAAAAAATTTGGTTTGATAATGCTTGGTTTGGGTTCGGTATTATTAGTAATTATTCTCTGTTTAAATCTTACAACATGAATGCAGAGTTACTTGGTGTAATTATCATGTTCTCACTAACGGTGTTGCTTGCAATTCCGGTAGGAAAATATATAGCGAAAGTTTATAAGGGTGAGCATACCTTCCTGGATTTTTTAGCACCGGCCGAAAGATTTATTTTCCGCATTTGCGGAATTAATCCAACAAAAGAAATGAACTGGAAACAACATTTGTTAGCGCTTTTAGCAATTAACATGTTATGGTTCGTTTATGCTTTTGTAATGCTGATCACACAAGGCAGTTTGTTTTTAAATCCTGATGGTAATCCATCAATGCCGCCGGATCTTAGTTTCAATACTGCCATTAGTTTTTTGGTGAATTGCAACTTACAACATTATTCCGGTGAAACAGGTTTAACTTATCTCACACAATTAGTTGTCATAACATTTTTACAATTTGTTTCCGCTGCAACAGGCATAGCTGCTTTAGTTGTTGTATTTAATGCCATGCGTGAAAAAGTAAGTGATAAGCTTGGCAACTTCTTTGATATTTTTCTTAAAACGATTACAAGGATCTTATTACCGATGTCCTTGGTAGTTGCAATTCTTCTTTCATTCAATGGTACACCCGCAAGTTTCGAAGGAAAAGATACCATCGTAACTTTACAAGGCGATACGGTTCATGTGTCAAGAGGTCCTGCCGCAGGAATGATCGCGATTAAACATTTAGGAACAAATGGCGGTGGTTGGTTTGGCGCTAATTCTGCTCATCCATTCGAGAATCCAAATTATTTTACCAATATGATCGAAATGATCGCGCAGGTTATCATTCCAATTGCGTTGATCTTTACGCTTGGGTATTATTTGGATCGCAAAAAATTAGCATGGACCATTTTTGGTGTAATGACCGCGGGGATGTTAACTTTTCTCGTTCCAACAATGGTTGCAGAAATGAATGGCAATCCTGCCATTTCAGAAATGGGTATTGATCAAAGTGCGGGAAGCATGGAAGGAAAAGAAGTTCGTTTTGGTACACTTGCTTCTGCTTACTGGAGTATTGTCACAACAATTATTTCTACAGGTTCCGTAAACTCCATGCACGATAGCTCCATGCCGGTTTCAGGCACCATGCAATTACTAGGCATGATGACCAATGCATTTTACGGCGGTTGTGGTGCAGGAATTTTAAATTATTATATTTTCATCATCATCGCGGTTTTTATTTCCGGTTTAATGGTTGGCCGCACACCTGAATTTTTGGGAAGAAAAATTGAAGCGCGTGAAATGAAGATCGCTTCAATAATTGCTTTACTTCATCCCTTATTAATTTTAGCAGGAACAGCTTTTGCTTCTTGGGTGAATGTTAATTATCCGAATGCCGATTGGGCCGTGAAACCTTCCAACTGGTTAAATAATCCCGGCTATCATGGTTTTTCTGAAATGCTTTATGAATATACTTCATCAGCTGCTAACAATGGAAGCGGCTTCGAAGGTTTAGGCGATAATAATATTTTCTGGAATGTGACCACCGGATTTGTTTTGATCATCAGCAGATTCCTGCCGATCATCGGTCCGGTTGCCATTGCAGGGATCTTAGCAAGAAAAAAATACATTCCTGAATCAGCCGGAACATTGAGAACTGATACAGGAACTTTTGGATTAATGACCTATGCAGTTATCATGATATTAGCTGCATTGTCATTTTTTCCAGCACTTGCATTAGGGCCTTTGGCTGAATATTGTAGTTGGTATTAAAAAAATTGTTTATGGCATCTGCAAGAAAAGAAATAAAATCGATGAAGCTTTTTGAAAAGAAGCTGGTAGGCGAAGCGTTTAAACAATCTTTTGTTAAGCTCAATCCAAAATACATGGTGAAAAATCCTGTCATGTTTACTGTTGAGATTGGAACATTGGTCATGCTTATTGTTTGTATCTGGATACTTGCAGGAGAACAGACACAGGGAAGTTTTGCTTATAACGTTATCATATTTAGTATTCTTTTGCTTACACTTTTGTTTGCCAACTTTGCCGAAGCCATTGCGGAAGCAAGAGGTAAAGCACAAGCTGAATCATTAAGAAAAACGAGGGAAGAAACACCGGCGAAATTGGTTAAGGCTGTTGGAGAATTATTCATAAATGAAATTCAGGTTGTGAGTTCTTCCCAATTAAGAAAAGGTGATGTGTTTATTTGTGAAGCAGGAGATCTTATTCCTTTAGATGGTGAAATTATTGAAGGTATTGCAACGATTGATGAATCAGCCATTACAGGAGAATCAGCTCCCGTTATCCGTGAATCTGGCGGAGATAAATCGAGCGTTACAGGTGGAACAAAAGTTTTGTCGGATAAAATTAAAGTTCGTGTAACTGTTGAACCCGGACAGTCGTTCTTAGATAAAATGATCGCGTTGGTGGAAGGTGCAAGCAGACAAAAAACTCCTAACGAAATTGCACTGACTATTTTATTAGCTGCATTTACATTGGTGTTTATTATTGTTTGTGTTACGCTAAAACCTTTTGCGGATTATGCACAAACACCAATTACCATTGCTGCATTTATTTCATTATTTGTTTGTTTGATCCCAACCACAATTGGTGGTTTACTTTCTGCAATAGGTATTGCGGGTATGGACAGAGCTTTGCGTGCGAATGTAATTACGAAATCAGGTAAAGCTGTTGAAACTGCAGGTGACATTGATGTATTGTTATTGGATAAAACAGGAACGATCACTATAGGTAACCGTAAAGCCACTAATTTTTATGCTGCCAATGGTGTAAATCAGGAAAAATTTATTTCAGATTGCACGCTTGCTTCATTATCGGATGAAACACCTGAAGGAAAATCTATCGTTGAACTCGCAAAAAATCAGGGATCAAAAGTTCAGGTAACAGAAGACTTCTTAAAAAGTGCAACCTTTGTAAAATTTACTGCTGAAACCCGCTGCAGCGGCGTGGATATTTCTAACGGAACACGTATTCGCAAGGGTGCTTTCGATTCCATAAAAAATATTGTAGAAAGAGCGGGAAATAAATTCCCTGAAGAAATAGAAAGCAAAGTAAAAGAAATTTCAAGTAACGGAGGAACACCTTTAGTGGTAAGTGAGAATGAAAAAGTATCAGGCGTTATTGAATTGCAGGATATCATTAAACCCGGTATTGCAGAACGTTTTGAACGCTTGAGAAAAATGGGAGTTAAAACCGTTATGGTTACAGGCGATAATCCTTTAACAGCAAAATACATTGCTGAAAAAGCAGGAGTGGATGATTTTATTGCAGAAGCTAAACCTGAAGATAAAATGAATTATATTAAAAAAGAACAAGCTTCAGGAAAATTGGTCGCAATGATGGGCGATGGTACAAACGATGCGCCTGCACTTGCACAAGCTGATGTTGGTGTTGCAATGAATAGCGGAACACAAGCCGCCAAAGAAGCAGGCAATATGGTGGATCTTGATAATGATCCAACTAAACTTATTGAAGTAGTAGAAATAGGAAAACAATTATTAATAACAAGAGGTACATTAACTACTTTCTCCATCGCAAATGATGTTGCTAAATATTTTGCAATTGTTCCCGCATTATTCATTCCTTCAATCCCTGCTTTACAAAAATTGAATATTATGAATTTACACAGTCCGGAAAGCGCAATTCTTTCGGCAGTTATATTTAATGCAATTATTATTCCGATACTTATTCCTCTAGCGCTGCGTGGCGTTGCTTATAAACCAATTGGTGCAAGCGCATTGTTAAGAAGAAATTTATTAGTTTACGGTTTAGGCGGTGTATTAATTCCTTTTTTAGGAATTAAATTAATTGATCTGGGGATAAGCATGTTTTTTTAATAAAAAAATCACGGTTATGAAAGCATATATCTTACCATCTTTAAAACTAACAGTAGTTTTAATTATTATCAGTTCGGTTTTGTATCCTTTATTCATAGCCGGAATTTCAAAGTTAACTCCTGGCGGCGGAAATGGAGTTACTTTAACTTACAATGGAAAAATTGTGGGTTATGAAAATATCGGTCAAAAATTTAGCGATGATAAATATTTTTGGGGCAGACCATCAGCAGTCGATTATAATGCGGCGGGTTCCGCAGGTTCAAATAAAGGCCCTTCTAATCGTGATTATTTAGCAACAGTTAAAGCAAGGATCGATACTTTTCTTATTCATAATCCCACAATTAAAAAAGAACAAATAACATCTGAATTGGTAACGGCTTCGGGCAGTGGGTTGGATCCTGACATTTCAATACAGTCGGCCAAAATTCAAGTGCCAAGAATAGCTAAAACAAGAAACAAAAGCGAGGAAGAACTTTATAAACTAATTGATAAAATGAAACAAGGCCCTTTATTAGGTTTTCTTGGTCCCGAAAAAATAAATGTTTTGAAATTAAACATTGCATTAAACACGCTTTGATATTTGGTACAAATGAATGTGACGACAATTAGAAACTAACATCATGCAGGTCATAAATATTTTTTATTATCTGTAAAAATTCATAAAAAATTAAAATATTTATGTAACAATTTAAATCCTTAATTCAATACTTTCATTATGAAATGGTTTTTCAAAATGGAAGGCTTTTAAGAAAGACTAAAATTCTACAAAAATCAGATAACAAACCTAAAAACAATAACATATAAATTAAGTTAAAATCTGGCACTGAATTAGCTTATTCAGGCTGAATAAAAAATGAA
The DNA here is from genome assembly GCA_035567575.1 of Bacteroidia bacterium. Taxonomy (GTDB): domain Bacteria; phylum Bacteroidota; class Bacteroidia; order B-17B0; family Aurantibacillaceae; genus JAHEYG01. The sequence goes on along the minus strand of DATMPR010000192.1, from coordinate 3,203 downwards.
TCTATGAAAACAAAATTACTAAGTATTGGATTGCTTGCTTTAACAATGATCAGTTACGGGCAAACAGACACTTTAAAAAGTCAACTTCTTCCTGATGATGATGAAAATATTCCTGAAGGTACAGGCAAACAAAAAGGCGAACCCTTAGAAGGTATGGACTTTACATGGTTGAATGGAGCAGACAGAAGACCTAAAGCAACTTTGGCAGGTAAATATTTTACACCGACCGTGATGGTTGATGCTAATTTTACATATTCAGGAGCTAACCCAATTGATAATACTGTTGTAGGTTCAACTGCATTAGCAAGAAACAATGAAATGCAGGTTTCAGGAACTTATGTAGGTGGTGATTTTAATTTTAAAGGTGCACGAGCACATATTGTTACTCAATTCGGAACACGTTCTCAAGTTGTTCCGAGAAATGATTATAGCCCTTACAGAGGACAATATCGTTTAGCTGATGTGTATCGTTATTTAGCTGAAGCAAACGCAGGTTATCATTTCAAAAAACTGTATGGTATCAATGTTGACTTTGGTATGTTCATGTCGTACATCGGTTTGAACTCATATTATCAGGTTGAGAACTGGGAATATCAGGCATCATATACTTCCGATAATACACCTTGGTTCTTTAATGGTATGAGGATCCAAATTTTTGCAACCAAAAAATTAAAAATTGAACCTTGGATAATTAACGGCTGGCAAAGTTACGGAATGTTTAATAATCAACCGGGAGTTGGTGGTAACATTACATGGTGTCCAAGAGAATGGATAAAATTATTAACTAACGATTATTATGGAGCTGATGCAGCTTTGATCCCAAACAGAAAACGTTTCCATAGCGATAACAGTATTTTAGTGAGATATTTTAACAGACCTAAATCAAAAGGCTTAAGCCGAATGGCATTTTCATTAACAGGAGATTTCGGTTTTGAAAAAGGCGGCGGAGTTAATGGATTTCATGACGATCTTGATACTACAGGCGGAAGAACTCCAAAAGGTCCTGCACAATATTTTGCAAGCCTAATGTTTTATAACCGCATTTGGTTTTGTAAAAACAGATTGGCAGTTACATTTGGTGGCGGTTTAATGAGAAATCCCGGACGTTACTTAGTATTGTATCCAACAGGTCAGGCAAGTCCATTACCAAACGCAACTAATCCAACATTAACTGAAGGAGCATTCCCATACAGTGCTAATCCTGGTGATAAATTTGATGCAGTTGATTGGTCAGGAAATATTGAATGGTGTCCGAACTCTCACATTGCATTCCGTGCCGAATATGTACATCGTGAATCGAGTGTACCTTATTTTGCAGGTCATGGCGGCGTTACATCACCAACAGGTTACCAAACTACTCCTTTAACACCGGATTGGAAACCTGATCTTATTAAATGGGAAGACCGTTTTATTTTTGCGATACTTTTCAGATTATAAAATTTAAATTGTTTTTGTTTAGACCAAAAAACAACCCAATGAGAACAAAAACTCAAAGGGTTGTTTGTTTTTAGAAATTATTGATGCACATAAATAAATCTTACGATGAAAAAAAAAGATTATTCACGCGAAATATTTGAAAAATTTTACAACCCAAATGGCAAAGTTTTAGAAGTAATTTTGAAAAACGGTACTGTTCTAGAAGGAATCTTTATCGGTTTTGTTCACGGCGATGAAAGTTCCGGTGAACCTTTTATAATCAAATGGCATTTTATAGATAAAAGCGATATATCAAAGCATAATGCAACCATAGCTATTGATTGGGGACAGGATTATGGAAGATTAATTGAACAGGAAGAAATTAAAAGCATTAAATTTAAAACACGATAATGGTTTTTCTAAAATCAATGCTCATTTTTATTCTTGCAGGAATTTGCGAAATAGGCGGCGGATATCTTATTTGGTTATGGGCGAAAGAAGGTAAGCCAATATATTATTTCATTTTAGGCGGTATCATACTTGCAATGTATGGCGTAGTGGCAACTCTTCAAACCTCTAATTTTGCAAGGGTATATGCAACTTATGGGGGTATCTTTATTATAATGTCCTTAGTTTGGGCTTATAAAGTGGATAATTATGTGCCCGATAAATACGACGTGATTGGCGCGTTAATAGCTTTAATGGGTGTGTGTATTATTTATTATGCACCAAGAGTAAACAATGTTTAACTTTAACATATGGAAAAAACAATTTACAAAAACTCACCATCGCGGAATTTTTGGATATTGTTATGAAGCTATATTTCTTTTTAAAAGGAATAAGTTTGCCTGATGAAAAAGAGTACGGACTCGATCACAGCAATTTAACTATTGAAAAAACACCGCTTATACTTAACACATCTAAAAGATAATTTTAGAACGAGAATAAAATGTCGGAGCAGGAAGAAAAAGAAAAGAACGTAGAATATTTTCTCGACTTGATTAAAAAATCTAAGCGCGGAAAATTTAAAGTTTATATTGGCATGAGCGCCGGTGTGGGCAAAACATTCCGCATGCTGCAGGAAGCCCACAGTCTTCTCAAAAATAAGATCAATGTTCAAATAGGCTTTATCGAAACTCATAACAGACTCGAAACTCATGCACTACTTGAAGGCTTATCAGTTGTAGCCCGCAAAAAAGTATTTTATAAAGGAAAAGAACTTGAGGAAATGGATGTTCAGGCGGTTATAAATGCGCATCCTGATGTTGTTATTGTAGATGAATTAGCTCACACCAATATACCAGGTTCCAAAAACGAAAAACGCTGGCAGGATGTTTTGGAATTATTAGATAACGGTATAAACATAATCAGCGCCGTTAATATTCAGCACATCGAAAGTTTAAATGAAGAAATAAGAAAAATAACCGGCATTGATGTACAGGAAAGAGTGCCAGATAATGTTCTTAAAATGGCCAATGAAGTTGTGAATATCGACCTTACCGCAGAAGAATTAATAAACCGATTAAAGGAAGGAAAAATTTACGACACAACTAAAATTGAAACTGCACTTAAGAATTTTTTTCAGTCGGAAAAGATACTTCAATTACGTGAACTAGCTTTAAAAGAAGTTGCTTCACAAGTTGAACGCAAAATTGAATCTGAAGTTTTATCTTCTCTTAGGTTAAGACAGGAAAGATTTTTAGCTTGCATCAGCTCAAATGATGAGTCCGCCAAAAAAGTGATCAGAAAAACGGCGCGGCTGGCTTCTTATTATAATTCCAATTGGG
>DATMPR010000191.1:0-6488 GCA_035567575.1 Bacteroidia bacterium | reverse complement strand
GAACCTATCACACGAAAAAAATAAAGTGGAAAGAGTTAGAATTACAATGATGTATTTTAAAGTGGTTTTCAAATGCACGACAAAAGTAGGCATTTGAGACTAACTATAAAAAGAAAAAGCCCTGCCATTTTACACGGAAGGGCTTTTTCAATTATAAAAAAACTTAAAATATTAGTTAAGGATCAACTTAACGATTTTAGTTTTTTCGTTTATAGAATTTATTTTAACAAAATAGCTTCCATTAGTTAAAGCGCTTAAATCAGCTGTAAAATTACCTGCGTTTGCAGTTGCTTTATAAACTGATTGACCAAGCATGTTAACTACTTCAATTGTACTTTCAGAAGGTAAGTTAGCGACATACACTAAACCGGTTGAAGGGTTAGGATATACATTAACAGCTTCAACACCAGAAAATACCTGAATACCTGCACAAGTTGAAACAGTTTTAGCAAATGTAGTTGCATCTTGTAATCTAACACCAGAGTCAACCATGCGTTGATATTTAGCTGTCAAAGTACCTGTAAATGTACCGGCACCCGTATAAGTATGGTTGATGTTTGGGTTACTTGAAGGAGTATAAAAATTACCAGTAGCATCTCCAAAATTCCAAGTATAAACTGAATCAGGGGTAATTGTAACAGTATTACTGAATGGTTTCCAAAAGCGATAAAACTCATTTAAGTTGTACTGACGGTGAGCTAAAGGGAAGCTGGATGTGTTGTTAAATGCGTAAGATGTGTTAGTACAAAGTGTAGTAACAGGAGAGTTTTGACTAGCTGAAGCTGAAAAAGCAACACGGGCAGCCACCATGAATTCATAATCAGTACCTGAACCGTACAAATTGGTAGTGGTCATAAACGAAGTACCATATTTCAAGTAACCATAACCTTCTCCATATTTCATTGAAGAAGTAGCTGTTGAAGTTGGAGTGTTCGCATTGTTCATCCACATTTTAGCTGAATCTCCTGCTACAGTGGGAATACATTGGTAAAGAACTGCATAATCTCCTGACACGAACTTCGGTGTTGTAAAATTACCACCGTAAAAGTTACCAAGAGTTGAAGAAACTACAGCCGAAACTGAATCTAATGCAGGCGCTGAAGGTAAACCTGCAACTACATTATATAAGTACATACGAACTGTAACACTAGCGCTTGGAGAAGAAGCATTTCTTGAAGCAATACACTCTAAACCTGTGATAGACAAGTTAGGATTAGTATTGTTAAAACGGGCTCCCATTTTAGTAATCGTGAAAGAATTTGGCGACATAAACGTGTAGAAGCCTGTGCTTGGAGGATTACGGTAAAAATGCTTGTTATAGTAATACCATAGAGTATCTCCTGTTGCAAGAGCAGATGCTTTTGCATCATTAAGGTTCTTGTTTGGTGATTCAATAGCGACCTGTTTTTTTAACGGACCGGCAGGTTGAGCAACAAAATTGTTCTGTGCGTTTGTCACGCTGAAAATTGCGCAAAAAGAAGCAATTGAAAGTAATTTTTTAATCATGGTTTTATTTTTAAGGTTATGATGCAAAGGTACAAAAAAAAATACGCCAATTATTGTAATCTTATAAATTAACATTTGGTGGGTAAAAACTAATTTATTTCATCGGGTTTTGATGTGAAAAATTTAAGTAAATAGCATCTTTATATAGAGTGTAACAGGTAAATTTGGCTAAATTTTTGTATCATAATCATTTAACCTTCCGTATAAACGGTATGCGCCTTAGGCCTTTTAAAATTATTGGTCTTATTTTTGTTTTTAATTTATTGATAATCAGTACTTTAAAATCTCAACAATTTAAAAATGAAGAAGATCTTAGAAAAGAGGCTGAACGTTTATTTGAAGATGATGACTTTACAGCGGCCTATCCCCTTTATTCCCAATTAGTATCAAATCACCAAACCGACCCTGATCTAAATTATCATTTAGGTGTTTGCATGCTTTATTCTGAGTCCAATAAGAAAAAATGTTTTTCCTATTTAAAACTGGCTGCCAACCATCCAAAAGATGCACCTAAGGATGCTACTTTTTATCTGGGAAAGGCTTATCATATCAATTACCAGTTTGATGAAGCCATAAAATATTACAACGATTATAAAAAAATTGGTTCCGAAAAACAAATAAAACGATTGCATGTTGATAATGAAATTAATGCTTGTAACAATGGTAAACGCTTGCTCGCTACCATGTCGGAACTGATTGTTATCAGTAAAAAACAACTTAATGAAGCCGATTATTTCCGAAGTTATGATCTAACAAGCATTGGCGGGCGGCTTTTAGTGAAACCGGATGATTTTAAAACAAGTTATGATAAACGCAAAAAAGATAAATCGGTTATTTATATTCCAAAATTAGGCGACAAGGTTTATTTTTCAAGCTATGGTGAAAATGGAGATAACGGTCGGGATATATACTACAAAACTCGCTTATCGGATAACAGTTATTCCAAACCTGTAAAAATTCCCGGAATTAACACAGAGTTCGATGAAGATTACCCTTTCCTTCACCCTGATGGAAAAACACTTTACTTCAGCTCGAAAGGTTTTAACAGCATGGGCGGTTACGATATTTTTAAAAGCACATTTAACGAAGAGACCAATAGCTGGTCGTTACCTGTTAACATGGAATTCCCAATTAACTCCCCTGATGATGATTATTTATTTGTAACCGATGAAGAAGGAAAGATCGCTTATTTCTCTACCGGACGGCAAAGTCCTCCGGGAAAAATTGATGTCCTGAAAATAAATACCGAACGCAAACCAATGAGTATTGCAGTATTGAAAGGAACAGTTGTAAAAGAAAATGTTGGACAACGTTTAGATTCAAAAATTACCGTTAAGAATATGGATAACGGCCAGATCGTTGGAACTTATTTCGCAAAAGATAATGGTGATTATTATATGGAATTGCCCAATGGCGGCAAATTTATTTTTACTGTTGAAACTCCGGATCTTCCAACGCAATCGGATAAAGTTGTATTGCCAATGGCCACTTCGCTTTCTCCGTTCAAGCAATCTATTTCTTACGATAATAAAGTTTTAAAAATCCTGAATTATTTCGATTCGCCTCCTGATGATCTGAGTTATTTAAAATACATGGAGTTAATTGAAAAGAAAGCAAAATTAGAGGTTAATGAATCTGAAGTATTAAACAATCCAACTATACTTGCGGTAGCAACTAATACCACAAATACTAATGCCGTAAGCACTAATAATCCTACAATTGTGTCAGAGAGTAATGAGAATAATAACGCTGCTAATACGAATTCAAGTGCTGTTAATACGAATACAACAACTATAAACAAATCAAATCTTAGTAACGATCAGCTTTTAAAGATCGCAAAAGAAGATGCAAAGGAAGCTACTGATGAAGCTCAGAAAATGAAACAGGATGCGTGGGATGCAACAGAAATTGGAGAAGCTAAAAAAATTGAAGCCGATAAATTACAAAAAGATGCTGATAATGCATTTACAAACGCCAATGCTATAACTGATGAAACACAAAAGAAAGATGCTTTAGAAAAAGCAACTGAAATTAAAAATCAAGCTGATAATGCAGCGAAGGTCGCGAGCACTGTAATTAATTTGGCTAAGAATTTACAAAACGATGCCGATAATAAACAAAAAGAAGCCGACCTGAATCAGCAATACACTAAGGAACTTGAAGCTGTCGCAAAAAATAAAAATAATAAAGAAGCATTGTCTAAGTTAGATGGATTACAAAAACAAATTGATGAAATTTCGAAACAAAAGAAACAATCGGATGAAGCTTATACAAATATAAAAAACGAATCAGATCAAAAACAAATTGAAATCACCAAAGCCGAAGAAAAATCGACCACTCTGAAAAATGACATCAGTGAGATCAATAAAGAAATAACGATCAACGAAACTGAGATCAATAATACCAAAGACAAAACGCTCAAGACAAATTTAGGTAATCAGATCACAGAATTAAAAACAGATCTTGATAAAAAGAATCAGGAATTAGCGGCTAACGAAAAATTAATTACGAAGTTAAAAGAAGAAGGCAATTCGTTGCAAAACGAAATAGCCATTGCCAATACTATTAAAACGACTGATTCTAAAACCCCAATTGCAACGAGTACTAATTCTACAAATCCAAACAATAATGCTACAGCTATCAATACAAATACTAAAACTAATTCAAGTCCTCTTAATACATTAACATCTGAAAGCGTTGCGAATAAATATAACGATCAATTAAAACCAATTCAAAATACAAGTGATAAAAATGAATACGTAAATGCCAACAACATATTAAACGATTATAATAAAGAACTGGATAACTTAATTGCATTAAACCGCGTTGATATAAAAGCCACCTCCGATAAAAACGAAAAACAAAAGATCATAAATGAAATAAGTAAGCTCGAAAAACAAAAAGGGATTAATGAAGATAAGATCGCAGATAATAATTCTAAAATAAAACAACTAGAAAGCGGGTCTGCAATTGCAGCAAATACTAACTCTTCCGCATCAACAAATACAAACAACATTGAAAACACAAATACTACAGGAAGTAACACCACCGGAAATGAAATCTCTAATACAACTGCTCCAACAACAACTTACCAACCTGTTAATGTAACCTTTAATGGCGCAGACGATAATAATAAATTAATTGCAATTAAAAATGAAATTGATAATTCAACTAATCCTGCCTTTGCATATAACGAATACAAAGATCCTAACTCGGTCAATCTTAAAAAAGACGCTGAAACTAAATTACAAGTTGCAAATACAACAAAGAATGATCTAACAACAAGTATTGCAGCAGCAGAAGAAAGCATTAAAACAAATACAGCAAGCATTTCTTCAACCGGACCATCAAAAGACAAACTAAACGAACAAGGCGATGATCTAAGCGGGAAAGCAAAAGACCTGCGCAACCAGGCACAAAATAAAACCGGCGACGAAAAAACAAAATTACTGACGGATGCAAAAGATCTGGACACACAGGCTAATAAAAAATATTTAGAAGCAACTGAGGTCACAAAAACGCAGAATAATAATGAGTTTAATGTAAATAAAGAAAACATTGCCGCTTTACTTGCTGCTAACAAATCGGCAAGTGCAGATGCGGATGAAGCTAAAAAATTAAACGAAGAAGCTAAAACAGCATTTAAACAAGCAACAGCAATACGAACAGAAGCAAATAGTTTAGGAAGCGATGCTGCTAAACTTGGTACTATCAGCAACGCTGAAGAAAAAGAAGCAGATGCTTTAGTTAAACAAAATAAAGCGCTTGAGTTATTATTAAAAGCGAATTCGGGTTTTGCCCTGAAGAAAGCTGATAATACCGGTGCCGCTCCTGATAACAGTTTAGTTTTAAATAATGTCAAACAACAATATGAGAAACTAAATAACGATAAGATCGATGCTTACATGACATTAAGTAAAGCCAATCAAAATGAATATAAATCACAAAGCTTAAAAGTAAAAACATCGAATACAGAATCAGCCAACCTTAAAAAACAAGCAGAGAGTTTAAACAAACAGGCACTTTCTTTAATTAGCAAAGCTCTAACCGAACCTGATGGCGGTGCTAAGCAAAATTTATTGATGGAAGCCAATAAAAAAGAAGTTGAAGCTCTCAGCACATTAAATAAAGCTTCTGATGCATCACAAAATACTGCTATCGTAGCGAATAATACAACAGGTAATAATACGACCGGAAATAATATTGAAAACAATAATACAAGCGGTAATAATACTGAAAACAAAAGTACCACAGGAAATAATAACACATCAGGCAACAATACAGAAAATAATACAACCGGAAATAACAACACTACTAACACAACTGCTGTTACAATCAACACGCCTGAAAATAATACAACCGGCAATAACAATGCCACTGCAAACACAAATACTACAGCAACGACAAATAACGTTGCCACAAAAACAGTCGTTAACACCACCACTCTTCAGTCGACACCGGATGAATTAAAAAATAAAATTGATACACTATATACGCAAGCTGATACTTATGCAAAAGAAGCTTCTGATCTGCGTAAGGAAGCTATAGATAAAACCGATCCTGAAAAAACAAATCTGATCACAAAAGCGAAAGAATTAGAAACAAAATCGGTTAATACTAAACTACAAGCTGCAACTTATCAAAAAGACGTTAACGAAGCGCAATACAACGTTTTAAATGATGCTATTACTAATTACCTGGAGAAAGCGAAAGCCAAAAGCGCTGCTGAAGTTGCAAATGCAGAAGAGTTAATTAATATGATCAACACAAATAAAAAACAAGCAAACGATATTCGCACCGAAGCAAATACCTTGACAAACAATTCAGCAAAACTTGGTAATTACAGTAACGCTGAAGAAAAAGAAGCGGAAATTCAATTACGTCAATACGATGTAATTAACATGTTGAAACAATATGATACTGAATACGCAGTTAAAACTCCTATTGTAAATACCGAAGTAAAAACAATTTCTACTGAAACG
>DATMPR010000190.1:0-4996 GCA_035567575.1 Bacteroidia bacterium | reverse complement strand
CGGGAAGACAAATGGGATGGATGAGTGAATATGGTCACCGTTTGGAATTTGATAAAGATGGAATTGCAATTTGTTCTGAAAGCGGACAAAAATATAAATTACAAAATAATGTAGTTACAAGAATTTCTTAAATATGCCGAAAATAAAATTTGCTGTAATTGGTCAGGGTCACATTGGTAAACGTCATGCCGAAATGGTAAGGCGAAATCCTGAATGTGAATTAGTGGCTGTGTGTGATGTCATGCCAAAAGATAAAATTGGTTTAACAGATCTGAAAGAAAAATTTTATCAAAACATCGATGATCTTTTAAAAGCACATCCTGAAGTTGAGGTAATTAATGTTTGCACGCCTAATGGTTTGCATGCAGAGCACGCGCTTAAAGCTATAGAAGCTGATAAAAATGTTGTGGTTGAAAAACCAATGGCGCTCACCAAAGCAGATTGCGAAAAATTAATTTTTACTGCTCTACATCATCATAAAACAGTTTTTTGCGTCATGCAAAACCGTTATTCACCGCCAAGTGTTTGGTTAAAAGAAGTAATTGAAAATAAAATCATTGGTGATGTTTACATGGTGCAATTAAATTGTTATTGGAACCGCGATGAGCGTTATTATAAAGCAGGAAATTGGAAAGGTACTGAAGACCTGGACGGAGGAACTTTGTTCACACAATTCTCGCACTGGATCGATATTATGTATTGGTTATTTGGTGATATCACTAACATACAAGCTAAGTTTGCCGATTTTAATCATGAAAATTCGACAGCATTTGAAGACAGTGGATTTGTGAGTTTTGATTTTGTAGATGGCGGCATGGGTTGTGTGAATTACAGCACTGCAGTTTGGGATAAAAATTTAGAGTCGTCATTAACAATAATTGGAAGTAATGGAAGTGTAAAAGTAGGCGGACAGTACATGGATCAAATAGATGTTTGCAACATTAAAGATTATAAAATGCCGGTGTTAGCCGAAACAAATCCTGCAAATGATTACGGCGCTTATAAAGGTTCTGCTAACAATCACAATTACGTGATCGAAAATGTTATAGATACATTAAAAGGAAAAAATAAAATTACAACGAACGCATTAGAAGGATTAAAAGTGGTGGATATTATTGAACGTATTTACGCTTTACGACCGAAAAATGTAATGAAAGAATTATCATCAAAACAACAAAAAGCTGTATGAGCATTTACAAAAAAATAAAAAAGAAAGAAGCAAGAGTTGCAGTAATTGGCTTAGGTTATGTAGGACTTCCCATTGCATTGGCATTTGCAAAAAAAGTAAAAGTAATTGGATTCGATATTAACGAGAAACGCGTTAATATGATGAAAAAAGGAATTGATCCAAGCTTCGAGTTAAGCAAAAAAGAATTCGAAAAATCGGACATACTTTTTACACATAAATTAGAAGATCTGAAAAAGGCGAACTTTTTTATTGTTGCTGTTCCAACGCCGATCGATGAACACAATTTACCTGATCTAAAACCTTTGATCGCTTCTTCAACAACAGTTGGTAAAGTATTAAAGAAAGGTGATTACGTTGTTTACGAATCAACAGTTTATCCTGGTTGTACCGAAGAGGATTGCATTCCTATTTTAGAAAAGGAATCAGGATTAAAATTTATAAAAGATTTTAAAGTGGGTTATTCTCCTGAGCGGATCAATCCCGGAGATAAAGAACATACCATTACCAAAATTTTAAAAATTGTTTCAGGTTGCGATAAAGAAAGTTTAGATAATATTTCGGATGTATACGAAATCATTGTTGAGCCGGGAACACATAAAGCATCAAGTATTAAAGTAGCTGAAGCAGCAAAAATTATTGAGAACACACAGCGCGATGTAAATATTGCATTAATGAATGAATTATCAATTATTTTTTCGCGCATCGGTATTAATACATATGAAGTGTTAGAAGCAGCCGGTACAAAATGGAATTTCTTAAAATTCTCTCCGGGTTTAGTGGGCGGACATTGCATCGGCGTTGATCCATATTATTTAACTTACAAAGCGGAAGAGCTAGGATATCACGCCCGAGTTATTAATAGTGGTCGTTATGTAAATGACAGCATGGGTTTTTATGTTGCTAAAACTTGTGTTAAGCGAATCATTGCTGCAGGAAAAAACATTTCAAAATCAAAAGTGTTAGTGATGGGTGCTACGTTTAAAGAAGACGTAAGTGATATTCGTAATAGTAAAGTGGCAGATATTGTAAAAGAATTAAAATCATTTGGTGTTAAAGTTGAGATCGTTGATCCGCATGCGGATACTGAAGAACTTCAGCACGAATATGGTTTTGGTTTGAATAAATTAGGTAAGGGTTACGATGGCGTTATAGTTGCTGTTAATCATAAAGAGTACAAAAACTACGATGATAAATTTTTCTCTACTATTTTAAGCAAGAAAGGAATTCTTGTAGATGTTAAAGGGATCTATAAGGGAAAAATTAAAAACTTTACGTATTGGAGTTTGTAAATAATTAAAAATGCAGAATTAAAAATGTAGAATGAGTTTTACATTTTTAATTTTTATTCCGATAGTTATCGGGACTCAATAATAAAAATATGAAAATATTAATAACCGGAGGCGCAGGATTTATTGGTTCGCATGTTGTGCGTTTATTCGTTAACACCTATCCAAATTATACCATTTACAATTTAGATAAATTAACCTATGCAGGGAATCTCGCTAACTTAAAAGATATAGAGTCAAAACCTAATTATAAATTTATTAAAGGTGATATCGTTGATGCGGATTTTATTAATAAACTATTTTCTGAATATAAATTTAATGCAGTAATACATTTAGCAGCCGAAAGTCATGTTGACAGAAGTATCACAAATCCATTAGAGTTTGTTTATACGAACGTAATTGGAACTGTAAATTTATTAAACGCGGCGAAAACTATTTACAAAGAAGATAACGCTGCATTTAAATTATTTTACCACGTAAGTACTGATGAGGTTTATGGTTCGTTAGGAGAGACAGGAATGTTTTTAGAAACAACTGCTTACGATCCGCATTCACCATATTCCGCATCGAAAGCAAGTTCAGATCATTTTGTGCGTGCTTATCATGATACGTATGGCTTGCCTGCTTTAATTTCGAATTGCTCTAATAATTACGGACCAAATCATTTCCCTGAAAAATTAATTCCTCTTTGCATAAGTAATATTAAAAATAATAAACCTCTTCCGATTTATGGGAAAGGAGAAAATATCCGCGATTGGTTATATGTTATTGATCACGCCCGCGCTATCGATACAATTTTTCATAAAGCAAAACCGGGAAGCACATATAATATTGGAGGCCATAACGAGTGGACCAATATTGATGTTATTAAATTACTCTGCAAAATAATGGATAAAAAATTAGGCAGGACAGAAGGCACCAACGAAAAACTAATTACGTATGTGAAAGACCGTGCTGGTCACGATTTACGTTACGCTATCGATTCAACTAAATTGCAAAAAGATCTGGGTTGGAAACCAAGTTTACAATTTGAAGAAGGTTTGGAAAAAACTGTGGATTGGTATTTAACCAATGAAGAATGGTTGAAAAATGTAACTTCCGGGGATTATCAAAAATATTACGAGCAACAATACGTAAAACGTTAATGGGTTATTGAGTTAATAAGTTATAAGGTTAGAGAGTTATGAATTTAGCATATAACTGATAACCTACAACTGATAACCAATAACTAATAACCAATGAATAAAAAAATATCTGAAAATAATTTCTTAGTTACAGGTGGCGCTGGATTCATAGGTTCTCATATTGTTGAATTCCTTTTAAACAATAAAACCAAAAAAGTAAGAGTACTTGATAGTTTAATTACCGGTGATATTAATAACATCAAACCGTTTTTGTCTTTACCTAATTTCGAATTTATGCAGGGAGATATTACAAAACCTGCTGATTGCGAAAAGGCTTGTATTGGTGTAGATTATATTTCTCATCAGGCTGCTTTAGGTTCTGTTCCCCGTAGTATCGAAAATCCACTGGCAACTCACGAAGCAAATGCAACCGGATTTTTAAATATTTTGGTGGCAGCAAAAAATAATTGGGTGAAACGTGTTGTTTATGCAAGTTCTTCGTCTGTGTACGGCGATTTAAATGAGAGCCCGAAACTTGAAAACAGAATTGGTAAACCTCTATCACCTTATGCGGTAAGTAAATTAGTGAACGAACAATATGCTGCTATTTTTGCCTCAACATATAATATGGAAATTATTGGACTCAGATACTTTAATATTTTTGGTCCGCGGCAAAATCCTAACGGTGCTTACGCAGCGGCCATACCTTTATTTATCCAATCATTATTAAACAATAAAGAAGTATTTATTAATGGAGATGGGAATCAATCCAGAGATTTTACTTTTGTTGCAAATGCGGTTCAGGCAAATATTAAGGCGCTGTTAACAGATAACAATGAAGCTTTATCAAAAGTATTTAATATTGCATGTGGTGAAAGCGTAAGTGTAAATGAAATGTTTAATTTAGTTGCCGGTGAAATTAAACCGGATGCAAAAGCAACCCATCGCAATGAGCGGTTTGGAGACGTGAAAAATTCTTTAGCAGATATTTCTCTTGCAAAAGATCTGTTGGGATACAGCCCGGAAATATTATTTAAAGACGGTTTAATACAAACCATTGATTGGTTTAAAACCTCGTTGTGAACTCCTTGTTTTTTTATTGGATTTGGTAAAAAGTAAAAGAAATAATTAAGAACTAATGTATATTTGTTACAAGGTAGTTCACAAAATAAAATGGAAAAAAAAGTTTGTTTAGATTGCGGCGAGCCAATTAAAGGACGTTCAGATAAGAAATTCTGTAACGATATTTGCCGTAATTCTTACAATAATAAAATCAACAGTGATACAACTAATTACGTTCGTAATGTAAATAATATTTTACGCAAGAACCGCCGCATTCTGGAGGAAAATTTAAAAGGGGAGACAACAACTGTTTCAAAACAAAAATTAACGGATAA
>DATMPR010000189.1:0-3145 GCA_035567575.1 Bacteroidia bacterium | reverse complement strand
TTGAGCTCCTGCAGTAACAATAAAATCTAATTTTATAACACGGCGCTTAAGAACGTACGGTGTCTGGGCATTTATTTTAGAATAGACAAGATCGAACAGATCAGTTGAGTAATAACTTAACACCATTGTTTCACCACCATCAAGGGTTTGACTGCTTAGAGTTGGAAAATTATAATCCACATACATATTTGTTGAATCTCCGCTAAAATAAAAATCCCTATAATGAAAACGCATCACAACACTATATTGACGCGCATCTTTAACAGTTACAAAACGTACATCGCGTTTAACGGTTGGTATTGACAGATCCTGAAAATACCAAGATGGCGGAGTTGAGGTTGGGTTATTAATTATCCATTGGTAATCCGGAAAACCCAATGGCTGAATGATGCCGGGTTGTTTAATGCTATCTACCATTAAAGTTTTAGATGTAAAAGTATTTCCGGTTTCATTGTTTGTAATCGTAAGACGGTACTCACCTGCACCATAAGCAGCATCATTAACAGGTGCAAAAAGTTTATCATCAGTATACCACAAACGCTGGTCCTGACTAAATGGTCCGGGTTTTAATTGTATAACGGTATCTTTTAAAATTATTTTTGTTTTTGTAGGATTGCCAACTGTTGTTTGAACAGGAGTTCCATATAAGTAACGCTCTAAAGAAACAGTTAAAACACCCGGTTTGTAATTTACAGAATCGGTAACCTGAGCCATAACGTATGCGTTACCTTCGCCTAAAAATATTTTATTGATACGGATATACTGACGATTTTCCTGCGGATTTAACAGCGCATAAACCGAAACAGTTTCCTTATAGGGAGCTAAAATTTTTAAATCGTTTTTACACGAGTTAAAAAGAACAGTTATGGTACCAAAAATTAAAAAGGCCTTACTATAAAACCGCATACCGCAAAGATAGGGTTTAATTTATGGAAAAAGTAAAATGTAAGATGGAAAATGGTGTGATTTTTGCAAGAAATTATATAGGTGGTTAATTTTAGCCACAGATTACGCAGATTTTCGCGGATTAATCTGTGAAATCCGCGGCTAATTTTTGAAGTTTTGTGGGACTAATTAGGGTAAGTTTCAGGCGCCTGTACACCCATGATTATCCTGAAGGGACTCCTTTCGAGAAATCGTGGGATAATAAACTGCTTTTACAGATAAATTTAGAAACCAAAAATACATTTGATCATTAATGCTTATCAGCCCATGACTTCCAGTCGTGGGTAGGTAAAATGTTATTTGAAGAGAAATTTCAGAAGAAATTAAGCTTTTAGGTTTTCGTGCAATTTCAGGTATAAATTCTTCCATCCCGGGGCTATTGCATCCGAAAAACTGCGATCGTGAATAACGGTGATAAACAAACCATTTACCGATTTTACCAATGTCGCAATATTCATTAATTGATTATAAGCTTCATCCGCATTATTATTTTGATGCAGATAAAAAGCGCCATCCATAGCCGAAAAAGGAATTGCCAGTAACGGTAATTCACTTTCAGTTTCAAAATCGTAATAATAAAAAGGTAAAGTTGTCCCTGCCCTAAAACCAATTTTTTCCGACCAACCCATAGTAAAATCGAATTGTATGCCTGCTTTTATTAACTGTTTTGGCGTTGTTTTAATATTGAAACGCAAAAAATGCTGCCTTGATGAAATAACTTCTTTTCCTGAATTTTTAGAAAGCAGTTTTTGTTCTGAATTCAATAATTCACTACTGATACTTGAATCATAAGATGGATGTAAAGCTGCCTGAATATTATTTTGTTTTAAATAAGAAAGCAGTTTTACAAACTCAGGATGATTTGGGTCGATGGTACGATCATAATTAGTGTTATTACGATACAAGAAAAAATAAATTAACGGAACATTATAATTTTTGGAAAGCTCAACTTGAAATTGATATTCATCAAACGGATCTTTTTTTCCAAATAAAACAGCCGCCAGTCTTGCGTTTAAATTTTTTAGATCTTTTAACGCCCCTCCAACTTGTCTGAAAAAAGGTTTAGCCTTAAAAGCGAATACATTATCTACATCAATAGTTGAAATAAATTTAAATGCTTTAACAGGAAATTGCAGTGATTTGAATTTTGCTGATAGAATGGTTTTTAATTCAGCGATCCAAATATCCACTATCGGCACTTTTATAATTGCTTCAGGAACGAAACGGCCATGAGCATCAGTTTTTGCCAGCGACCACTCCTCACAGCGCGAAATATAATAAAACACAGCAGAGAAAATATCAAAATTATCTTTTGTGTATTCCAATTCAGGTTTTTGAAGTGTATTTTCGTTTAACAATCCGTTTGGATTAATATTTAAGGCGTGCTCAAATGTTTTAATGGAGTAATTTATTTTCGGAAGTTTCGATTGAATGAACTCAGTTTCATTATCGATCAAAAGAAAATTACACAACAAACCCTGATTAAAAATAAATTTACAAACGTAACGTAAACGCGAAGTAATTTTTAGAGAATAAATAATAATGCTTGCCGGTTCAGCAACTCCTTCAAATAAAAAGCCTTTAAGCTCAGGCATTGTATTTATAGGCTGACTCATTATTTAAAAGTATTGATCGCTTCAAAAATACGCTCGGTTGCTTTTCCGTCCCAATGCGGCGGGATTTGTCCTTTTTTATATGAACCACTTTCAATTTCAGAAATATAATTTAAAATGTTTTTCACATCAAAAGGAACAAGCGTGTTTGTTCCAATGGTACAAGTAACGGGACGTTCTGTGTTTGGCCGCAATGTTAAGCAAGGCACTTTCAAAAAAGTTGTTTCTTCCTGTATGCCGCCACTATCTGTTAAAATAAATTTGCTGTACTTAATTAGTTTCTGAAACGCGAAATAATCCAATGGATCGGTAAAAATTAAACCATTAATGGCTTCAAACTCTTTTTTTAATCCAAAAGCCCCAATATTTTTTGTGGTGCGCGGATGAACAGGAAAAACAATTTTATATTTTTTGTTGACTTCATTTAAAATAGCGAGCAATTTTAATAAACCTTCTTTATTATCAACAGTAGCCGGGCGATGCATAGTAATTAAAACATATTGCTTAGGATCTACGACCAGGTTAGTTAAAATTGAGGAGTTCTCAATTTCTTTATCAAAAGCCACCATTGTATCGATCATAGTATT
>DATMPR010000188.1:0-2967 GCA_035567575.1 Bacteroidia bacterium | reverse complement strand
GTATATTGTTTCGAACCTGATTCAACCAATTTTGGTTATTTAAAAAAAGCAACTGCTAATAAAAGCAACATTACCATCTTTAACATGGCAGTTTCTGATTCGGATTCTGTTTTGAAAGTGTATAAATCAAAATTGCTTAATGTTGATCACCGCACCTACCCTGTAAATAATTACGACAGCATTGAAGAAGTAAAAGCAACAAGCATCGACAAATTAATTTCAGATAAAACAATTTTAGCTCCTAACATTATTAAAATAGATATTCAAGGTTATGAATTAGTTGCTTTCAAGGGCATGCAAAATCTATTAAAACAAAGTTCAGACTTAAAAATTGTCGCTGAATTTTGGCCGCACGGCTTTATGCGCGCAGGGTCATCAGCTATAGAGTTATTTGATTTTTTTGATGGATTGGGATATTCTATTTATTTCATTGGGGAAAATGAAAATAAAGTAAGTAAAGAATACGTAATTGAAAACAACAAACAACCGTTTGAATTTAGCTTTAATGTTTTAATCAGGAAATAAGCCGCAGATTTCGCGGATCTTCACAGATATACATTAATCCGCGTAATCTGTGCCTAAAATAAATGCAGATGTCAATTAAAATTAAAGCGGTATCGCGATCAGATCGGTAGAACCGTTTTGAGGAATATATTTGCGGTAATTCTCAAGAGAAATTTCTTTATCGGTTTTTGTATCAATCAATTTATAATTCAGATCTTTAAAGTAATTGAAATAAAAATCAAATTTGATATTCTTTTCGTCCATCACATACAAACCAATTTCGAAAATAATATGTGGTCTGTATTTTTTAATTGCTTCTTTACCACCCTTAAATACTTCGTATTCGTGACCGTCAGTATCAATTTTAATAAAATTAATTTTCTCCAAATTATTTAATCTCACAAAATCATCTAAAGAAATAGCAGGGACACCTTCAGTAGATTTTGGAGTTCCCAAATGAACAGAATGATCGTTATCACTGCGTTCTCCATTCACTTTCCAGCTCGCAAAAGCAACGATCTCGGGATCATCGGATGATTTTTTGGACACAAACGAATTAATGATCTGAACTCTCTTTTCTAATTCAGGATTCAAAGCCAAATTTGATTTTAATCTGCCAATAGCATAATGCGTAGGTTCAAACGAGTAAACTTTACCCTTTGGAACCAATTTTGCGAATTGCAGGGTCATTAAGCCAATATTCGTTCCAATATCAAAAACAACATCATTTTCTTTTATTTTATAATGGGGATTTGAGGTAATATGCTTCTGAAATTTGCCAAAAAGATACATGGAAAGCTCAATTCCTTCAGAGAGATCTATCTCGTATTTAATGCCGTCCCGCTCTATAACACGCTTATTCTTCCCAACAAACAGCGTTACGGTTTTATAGAGTATTCCCGCTCCAAAGATCTTAATACGGGTTATAGGGAGCCAGCTTTTAAGCATATTTAATTAAACAAAAGCCAAAGATAATTTATTTTTTATGATTATTTTTATGCCTTATGTTAGAAACTAGCAGCAGAAGAGATTATTTCAACCGTATAGCCAAACCACGCAAAAAACGTGCAATTAGCGCTTATTACTGGAATGAGATAAGCCACTATTGCCAATATTTCTCTCATGAGGATTCCTCCGTTCTCGAAATTGGCTGCGGAAGCGGTGATCTGCTGGCAACAATTGATGGAAGCAAAAAAGTTGGAATAGATTTTAGTGAAGAATACATCAATTGGGCCAAAGAAAAACATGCAGGTAAAAACATTGAGTTTTTATTAATGGATGCAAATGATATTCAATTAAACCAAAAATTTGATCTGATAATTGTAAGTAATTTAATTGGTTTTGTTGACGATATTCAAAATGTATTTGAGCAAATAAAAAAAGTTTGTCACCCCAACACAAAAGTAATTGTACAATCGTATAACTCTTTATGGAGTCCGGTTATTAAATTTGCCGAAGCAATTGGCTTAAAGAAAAAAACACCGCATCAGAATTGGTTAAACTCGCGCGACATAAATAA
This sequence comes from Bacteroidia bacterium, assembly GCA_035567575.1. Lineage (GTDB taxonomy): Bacteria > Bacteroidota > Bacteroidia > B-17B0 > Aurantibacillaceae > JAHEYG01. The sequence continues at coordinate 944 of DATMPR010000188.1, read as the reverse complement.
TTTATTGTTTGTTTCGGGATTTGATGTTTACAGAAATAGTAAACGGTTGATCTGTCCGCTTTGGATCCCTGTCATTTCTTTTATATCTAATCGTTACCTTGCTAAATTTCCTTTTTTCAGATTCTTTAGTTTAAACATTTACAGTTTTGCAAAACCTTTACCGGAAAGTAATCCCGCGGAGTATGCTCATAAATATTCTACAACAGTTGTAATTCCTGCCCGCAACGAAAGCGGAAATATTGAAAATGCAATTACACGCCTGCCAAAATTCGGTAAGCATGTTGAAATAATTTTTATTGAAGGCAATAGTACCGATGACACCTGGCAAAAAATTCAGGAGATTCAGAAAAAATATTCCACAACACATGATATTAAGATCGGGCAACAAAAAGGAAAAGGAAAAGCAGACGCTGTTCGCGAAGGTTACAAAATTGCAACCGGAGATATTTTAATGATTTTAGACGCAGACTTAACAGTTCCGCCGGAAGATATTCCTAAATTTTACAATGCCATTGCGGGAAGTAAAGGTGATTTTATAAATGGAACGCGTTTGGTTTACCCAATGGATAAAGAAGCGATGCGCTTTTTAAATTATTTAGGAAATCATTTTTTCAGCTGGGCATTTACATGGTTATTGGAACAGCGTTTTAAAGATACTTTGTGCGGAACAAAAGTTATGTTCAGAACAGATTATATTAAGCTTACCAAAAACAGAAAATACTTTGGTGAATTTGATCCTTTTGGTGACTTTGACCTGTTATTCGGAGCACACAAGTTAAATTTAAAAATTGTTGAAGTTCCTATCCGTTACCGTGAACGCACTTACGGCGAAACTAATATTTCCCGCTTTAAACACGGCTTAATTTTATTACGCATGTGCGCTTTCGCTTCACGCAAATGTAAATTTATCTAACTCATTAAAATTTGAGAAAATCCTTAATATA
>DATMPR010000187.1:0-6990 GCA_035567575.1 Bacteroidia bacterium | reverse complement strand
AGATATGTTAAAAATAGTTCGCTTGAAAAGTGTTTTCTAGTCTAGTTTTAATGTTATATTTACTTGATTAGATAAGGCTAAATTTGCCGCATTGAAAATGAAAAAGCAGTTATTTTTTACCTTTTTATTTATTTCTTATTTTCCATATTTTGCTCAAATTAATAGAATAGATTCCTTATTAAGACTTCTCAAAAATGATAAGCAAGATTTCAATAAAGTAAATCATTTAAATTTTTTGTGCAGGGAATATATTTATGTAGCCTCTTATGATAGTGCTTTACAATTTGGCATTGAAGCTAAAAAACTAGCCAATACTCTTTCGAATGAAAACAGAAGGAAAGGACAGGCTACAAGTTATAATTTAATTGGGGCTATTTACTATAACCAGGGTAATTATCCGGAAGCGCTAAAAAATTATTTTAATTCTTTAAAATTGCGGGAAGAACTGGGAAATAAAAGCGAGGTCGCATCATCTTACAATAATATTGGAGCAATTTATGAAAAACAAGGCTATATGGCTGATGCATTGAAAAATTACTTTATTGCATTAAAAATATGTGAAGCAATTAATGATAAACAAGGTTTAGCTGCAGAATATAATAATATAGGAATTATTTATTTGAATCAGGGAAGTTATTCAAAGTCCTTAAAAAGTAATTTGTCCGCATTAAAAATAAGGGAAGAAATTGGTGATAAGAATGGAATTGCTTCTTCCTATAATAATATCGCTGTAATCTACAGTAACCAAAATAATTTTACTGAAGCATTAAAAAATAATTTCGCTGCGTTAAAGATCAGGGAAGAAACAAGTGATAAGGACGGCATAACAGATTCTTATCTTAATCTTGGTTATGTAAATACCCAATTGCATCGTACCGGAGAAGCACAAAAATATCTTAGCAAAGCACTGCAGCTTAGCAAAGAAATTGGCAGCATGGGATCTATTAAAGATAGTTACCTTTTTATCTCTGCGTTAGATAGCGCTATCGGAGATTATAGATCGGCTTACCTTAATTATAAACTTTGCATTCAATATAGAGATAGTGTTGATAACGAGGAAACGAGAAAAAAGACAATACAAACCGAGATGCGTTATGAGTTTGAAAAGAAAAACGCTATTGCTCAGATAGAGCAGAATAGAAAAGATGCTCTTGCCTCTTTTGAAGCGAGAAAGAAAAACATAACTCTCATCTTAGTTTCAATAGTTCTGTTTCTAATGCTAATACTGGCAGTTTATATTTTCAGATCATTACGGATCAGCAATAAACAAAAAAGTATTATTGAAGTACAAAAAATGGAAGTGGAGAAACAAAAATATTTATTGGAAGATAAACAAAAAGAAATATTGGATTCGATTTATTATGCCAGACGCATACAGCGGGCGCTTATTACCAGTGAGGCCTATATTCAAAGCAAAATGAATAAATTAATGGGCAAGAATTAAATATTTATGCCCTGATTCCAATTACAAGGATATTGTCTGACTGTTCTAAATTTCTTTTCCAGCTTGTTTGCAGTGAGTCCCAGTTTTTTCTTGTCCGGTCAAAGCGCCGAACTGAAAATGAAAAATGTCGAACTAATTTATATAAAGACATGCTAAAAATAGCTCGCTTGAAAAGTGTTTTCTAATCTAATCTTACCAACTTGGGGTTTAACCAAAACCAAAAAAGTAAATTGTTTGATTTACTAATGGGGAAACTAGGGAGAGGCGGAATGAATTCTGAACCTTTTTATTTCCCACCAAAAGCTTTACCGATGATCATTCCCCACTTAATTGCAATATAAATGTTTCCGCCTTTTTTAACGCCGGGTAATAAGCCGCCTTCAATGCCGTAAATTAGGCCAACACCCGCAAATTTATGTTCTTCAATTCCGGCATTAAAACCTATATTAGACATAACAACATTACCTTGCAAAACATATTGGTTGACCAATGTTTTAGAAGTATTGTTTGCTTGAGTGTAATAAACATCTTCTAAACTCGTAGTTGCGGCAATAATGCAGTTTGCATATATTTTAAAAAAATCGCGTCTCTTCTTAACGCCATAACCTTTAAAATCTGCTTCAACATCAACAATCTTTCCATAACTTGGTCCAAAAGAAATCCATCCGTAACGCATGAATGTTGACATTCCGCCATCTGTTGTTACATTCGTGTTGGCATAATAATCTTTAACAGCAACACCTGTAGGAATGGTAAGATGACTAAACCCGCTTTTATAACCTATCTGGGCACCAAAAAATTTATTGTATTTAGCATCGATCAAAGCATAATACTTGGTTCGGCCAACGCCTTTTAGAAATATCTTTACTTTCCCTTCTTTTTCTTTTTGTTTGAAATAACCAACTGTTATATCTGCGTTACGCGATTTTGTTGGTGCATAAATAGACGAGCCTTTAATGTTTTCAGAAGATGATGCTTCAGCCAAACCATCCAAGTAATGATAATCGTAATTCAATCCAAGATAAAAACCATTTAAATAAAGTTTCGCGCCGAAACCGCCGGCAAATGTCATCCTTGATTTTGAGATCATCACATCCCAAAATGCAATTTTACCATCAACGAATTTAATATCCGTATTTTCTTTTTTATTTGAATAAGTCAGATCCTGCGCATTTAAAGAAACAGAAAGAAGTATAAGTATTGATAAACAAATTTTTTTCATAAATAATGTTTTTCAGATTTGTGAATAAAATGAAAGTTAAGGACAGGAAACATCTCCTGTAATAGTATAAGTTTGTGAAGTAACAAATGAATAAGCTGTGCCACCGCAAATAGTAGCGTGGTATTTACCGCCTACTTGCGAAACATAAACATTTCCAGTTGATAATATAAGTCCTCCAAAAGAGCCGTCGCTAAAATTAACAGTAGCTTCACTTGCGCCCGGAACCGAATTGGTTATTGAATAAACCTTAGAGAGATCGGGCGTTGATGTACCAAGGTCAAGCACATAAGAGCCATTAGTATAAAAACCTGAGAATTCGAATTGACCGCTTCCGGTAACCGAACAGGAAGAAGCTGTACTGCTATAAGTAGAGGAGCCAATCACAACTTTATTTGCAGTATATGTGCATGGCGGTGTAACAAAATTGCATGGTCCGCATGGTCCGCCGCAATCAACCCCGGATTCATTCGGATCCTGAACAGCGTTATAACACTGAACAGGATATTTTACCAATGTTTGATCCGACCCTAGGTCACGTAAATTTTGTTTTCTTTTACAGGAAACAAAAATCGCCATAATTACAATAGCAATGAATAGTTTTTTCATAAAAAAAGGTTAATACAATACAAACTTAATATTTTAAACAAAACTCAATGTGTAATTGAGTGAAAACCCGTTTTGGGATAATAAGTGGTCGGTTTTTTGATCTATTAGCTCTTAAACAATTATTAAATCCACCCCAACCGAAAAGGGAAAAGATTGGTTATAAAAAATCTTGAGGCCGCAAGGTTCCTAAACGTGCTTAAAAAAATTGAAGGGGTTGCATAAAAGAATATAAATTTAAGATTCCGGCTATACAAAATACCCTTTAACCGAAAACCACTCCCCTCTTCCCTAAATCGGGTTTTATATTTGCTCACGCAACTTGCTTTCTATTATTTCTAACCCTAAAAAAAATAAAACATGACACAGTTAACAGAAAAAAGAAGAAGAAATGGAAATGGATCGCCGTTTCCTTCATTAAGAAATGATTTTCTTACAAGCAGCTTTTTTACTCCAAGCAATTTTTTTACTCCAAGTCTATTGGACTTTGACGACGAATTTTTTACAAAAGGGGTCTCTTGTCCTCTAGCTAACATCACCGAAAGTACTAAAGAATTTAAACTTGACCTTTGTGCTCCGGGCATGAAACGGGATGATTTTAAAATAAATATTGAGGATGGTGTTCTGACTATCAGCAGCGAAACAGAAGAGGAAAAAAAGGATGAAGATAAAAATTACCGCCGCCGCGAATTTTCGTACAGCAGTTTTAGCCGCACTTTTGCTTTGCCCGATAATACAGATGAAAATAATATCAATGCTAAATATGATAACGGGATGTTACAGGTAACGATTCCTAAAAAGGAAATGACAGTTGCAAAACCAAAAAAAGAAATCAAAGTAGGTTAACCCAAAGTAGCCGGGGTTCGCAACGCCACGGCTATCTATTTTTACGGTGAAGAATTTGAAAATAATGAACACAAACTTTTCGGGAAAGGTGGTTTTGAATCTATGGTTGAAAAGGTTGAAACTATTGAAAAGCAATTAGGGATCTATGAACTATCACAGTTCACATCAAAAACTTAAGTTACTGAATATGTTCAATCCTTATATCCCTTAGGTGTTTCTAATTTCAGATCGGCAAGCGCTTTATCCATTACGGTTTTATCGAAACCATTTTGTTTAAAGTAAACAAAATCATCTGCAACCACTTTTTTAAACGGCATGTTTGGCATTATATCTTTATCCAAATTGTCTTTGTATAATTTCATCGCTTTGTCGTACTCGTTGTTGAACAAATATGAATGTGCCAAGTTACAGCGTGACATCATTTCTTTAGGTTCCAATTCCATTCTGCGTTTAAAAAAACTAATTGCATCGGCATATTTTTTATTTTCCAGCAAATACCACGCTGCATTTCCTATTTGAATCGGATTAAATTTTAAAGTATCTGCATTCACAATTTTTGTTGCTGTCGGAAATTGTTTGCCATTTACTTCGCGCGTATACCCTTTAACATTTCCGACTTCATCTGTTATAAATGTTTTCTCGCTTTGAAACTCCACATTGTAAAAATGTTTTTCATTTGTAAAATACATTTTATTGTTTAAACCATCCGACCAAAAATAATAACCATCCGGTTTTTTAAGGATGATGGCAATTTTATTTTCATAAACATAAATGCCCTGGTATTTTTCTAAAATAGATTCTGCTATTGTAACCGGTTTTGGTTTTATGAGAGGATCATAAAAATCTTTCCATTTATAAACGGTAGCTACACTATTAATTACTTCACCAATTATGTTACCTGCACTTCCGTCGGAGTTTATCATCACTGCAACGCCGTCACCGCCATCAAAACTTCCTACATACTCACACTTGCCTCCCTTTAATGAACCACCATGACCGAAATATTTTATCCCTTCCTTCTCTGTACGCCTTAATGCGAGCCCCAATGCAGCGGCGCTATCAATATATGCTGTCATCATTCTCTTAACCGTTTCCTGCGAAAGCACTTTGTTAGATTTACCTTTAACGGATAATTGCATCTCAATAACAAATTTGCAAAGATCAGTTGGTGTTGTCCACATACCTCCCGCCGAAAGTGTTGGTATGATAACGTGTTTGCCGGGAATTTCATAACCGTCACTATACGCTGTAGTCAAAAATTGTTTATGAGTTTGAGCAGAATCTTCCGAAAAGCAGCTGCTCTTCATTCCCAATGGTTTAAAAATAGTTTCATACATGTATTGCGGATATGGTTTCTTTGAAATATCACTTACAATTATCTGAGTTATTCCAATACCTAAATTTGAATATTGTGATTGTAAATTCGGAGCCGTTATAGAATGCACAGCAGTACCATCCGAATAAACAAATTTCGAACCTTTTGTACCATTTAAAACCTGAATAGCTGTAGGAATAGTATCGGTATTAAGATACATGGCCGCGCCGTTACTAATTCCGCCCGTATGTGTAAGTAAATTTAGTGTTGTTATTTTTTGCCCTTTTGAAACTTCATCGTAAGGAAATTTCCATGAAGTGAGATAGTCGTTGATGTCTTTATACAGATCCATTTTTTTATCCTGTACTAATTTTAAAACCCCCATGCTGTTAATGGATTTACTGATGGAAGCCGCTTGGAACATGGTTTTTTCGGTGACGGGTTTTTTTTCACCCTCATCGGCCCAACCATAACCTTTTGCCCAGACAATTTTATAATCCTTCACCACTGCAATACTCAAACCCTTTACTTTATAAAAAGCCATGCGTTCAAGAATATTATCACCGCTGCTTCCCTCGAATTTTACACGCCCGGCCAGACTATTTTCAACTAGTTTTATTTGTTCTTCAACTTCTTTCGGATAAGTTGTTTGGCAGGATAAATTACTTAAACAAAAGTAACAAGCCCAGAGGAAAATGTTTTTTTTCATAGTGTTCAAGGTAGGAAAATGTTTTCGCGCAATTTGTTAATTAAACCCAAAAGTCAATTTTAACAATTACCTAATTTATTTGTAACACAATGTTTAATTAAATATATTATTTTTAAGAATTGTAATTAATATTAACCTTTAAAATAAAAACAAAATGAAAAAAACAATTGTTCAAAAAGTAGTTTTTAAAAATACCACACCTAGGGATGTATATGATCTTTACATGAATCCTAAAAAACATTCTGCGGTGACGGGAGCACCTGCTAAAATTTCAAATAAAGTAGGAGCTAAATTTTCTGTGCACAACGGTTACATTAGCGGAAAAAATTTACATCTTGTAAAAGACCAGTTAATTGTTCAAAGCTGGAAGTCGAAGACTTGGGCAAAAGATGAAGATTCAACTTTTATAATTGATCTAACTAAAAAGGGAAAAGATACAGTGTTGATCGCAACTCACGCAAACGTTCCTGATAAGGATGTAAAAGGAGTTACGAAAGGCTGGTACGGACATTATTGGAATCCGATGAAACAATATCTGGCCGGCAAAACTATTACGCGTCCAAAAATGTAAAAACAAAAGGCAATCAAATCGGTTGCCTTTTTTAATTTATTTAACTCCGGGAATTTTATCCTTATGTTTTACAACTTGCGTACGCAATACACCAACTAATTCATTAATTGCTTTATTTTTGATCGGGTTATGAACAGCATCCGGAATGTTATTTTCTTTCACGATCGGCGTGATATTCTCATCATACATTGCATGAGCCTGGTCATTAAGAGCAGCATCTAATTCGTTGCCACCTAAGTTTAATAATTCGCCTTTCGCAGGACTATCTTTACCTTTTTGA
>DATMPR010000186.1:0-10041 GCA_035567575.1 Bacteroidia bacterium | reverse complement strand
AGATGGATATGCAGATCAGTTCGGCGGACCGAAAGGAAAAAAATTTAAATACAAGCAGCTTGAAGAATTATTACTATCGATCTGTGATTTAAAAATGGATGAACAAGAAAAAATAATACATAAAAGATTTGAGGAATGGCGGGGCGGCCTTGAACAAGTTGATGATGTTTGTATAATGGGTGTAAGAGTGTAGAAAAATTTGTTCAAGAAATTAATTAAAAAATCGCTAATACAGAAAGCGGAACACCAATTAAAGTAAAGGCAAGAAATATCCAAAACAATAGAGCCTGAAAATCATTTACAGTTTTAATGCGGGCTTTTAAATACTTGGTCATAAGAGAAATGTTAGTACAAAACAACAGTTGAAATTAGCTAAAACCCAGTAAATACGGGCTTTTCGGGGCTTACAATGAGCGAATGATTTAGTTTGCTGAGAGAGATTTAATTTGAACAGAGTAAAGGCCGTTTTCAGGCGAGGGAAGAGAGTAATTTTCGGAGTTCCTCATCGGTTAAATTGCGCCATTCGTCGAGTTTTAATTTCCCCAGCGTGATGTCCATCACTCTTACCCTTTGTAATTTTATTACCTGATAATCGCGGGCGTTGCACATGCGGCGGATCTGCCGGTTTAAACCTTGTGTAAGAGTTATTCTGAAAATACGTTTGGCATTGGGTTCTAAACTTACTTTGCAGGGTTTTGTTGTTTCTTTTTTTCCTTCACTTTGCAATTCTATTCCTACAGCAATTTCTACCAGAAATTTTTTACGTACAGGTAAATTAAGAGTGACGATATATTCTTTTTCGTGACCGTATTCTGCGTTCGCAATTTTATCAATTATTTCGCCGTGGTTCGTGAGTAAAATTAAACCTTCCGAATCCTTATCCAATCTTCCAACGGGGTAAATAGTTTCCGGATGTTTAACCGCATCAATAATATTACCGGGAATTTTTTCGGTTGTGCAAATTATGCCTTTTGGTTTATTATAAACGATGTAAACCGGAACAAATTCTTTTTCAATTATTTTTTTACCGTCAACCACCACCACATCACCTTTATTTACTTTGGTGCTGAAGTTGGCTACTCTATTGTTGACGAAAACTTTTTTTGCTTCTATAAGATCAAAAGCTTTTCGTCGCGATGTAAAACCACTTTGTGCTATGTATTTATCAATTTTCAAGAATGTAAAGGTATCCATTCTTTTAACAAATCTTACCAATTATATATAATAACTTTAAGGAATGAAGAAGTGTATCTTTTTGTTTTTCATTCCTTTATTTACTTTGGCGCAATTGAATCGCGAAGTTGAAACAGACAGTTTAATTTCATTTGCCAAACAGTACCAGGGCACTAAATATTGTTATGGAAATTGCACTCCCAAAAGCGGTTTTGATTGTTCGGGATTTGTGTATTATGTATTCGGACATTTTAATATTAAAGTACCTCGCGCCAGTTTGGATTATGAAAAACAAGGACGGATCATTCAAATAGATTCAGCACGTAAAGGAGATATTATTGTTTTTACAGGCACCAAACCAAAGAACAGAAAACCCGGTCATGTTGGAATTGTAATTTCCAATTCAGGTGGAGATCTAAAATTCATACATTCTTCCTCCGGTAAAAAAGCAAACGGGATCATTATTACGGATTATTCGTCTTCGCCCTATTATAAAAGCCGATTTATAAAAATAGTGAGGGTTAGAGGCTTAAAATAACTTGTGGTGAGCTTGCCGAACTATTGTTTCTCATAATTTTAATTGATGAGGTAAAAAACAGTAAATTTAAAACATGAATACAGCAGAGTTAAGATCACAATTTTTATTGCAACGCGATATTGCTTTTTTAAATTTTGGCTCGTTCGGTGCTTGTCCGAAACCAATTTTTGAAGATTACCAAAAGTGGCAATTGGAACTCGAGCAGGAACCCGCTCAATTTATCACCGTAAACGGACCGCAATATTTAAAACAATCGCGCGAGGCTTTAGCAAAATATATTAATTGCAATGCTGATGATCTGGTTTATGTTACGAACCCGTCTTACGCAACAAACATAGTTGCGAAAAGTTTGAAATTAAATCCGGGCGATGAAATTTTAAGTACAGGTTTGGAATATGGTGCAAGTGATAAAACATGGAATTATTATTGCAAAAAAGCGGGAGTAAAATTTGTCAGACAAAATATTACATTACCGCTCACTACAAAAGAAGCATTCATTGAAGAATTTTTTCAGGGCTGCACATCAAGAACAAAACTCATTTATATTTCTCAGATCACAAGCACAACAGCTTTAATATTTCCTGTAAAAGAAATTTGTGAGATAGCGAAACAAAAAGGATTGATGACTTTTGTAGACGGTGCGCATGTTCCTGGACACGTTCCATTAAACTTATCAGAACTAAAAGCGGATATTTATACCGGTGCTTGTCATAAATGGATGATGGCACCAAAAGGGAATTCTTTTTTTTACGTAAAAAAAGAATTTCAAAATTTATTCGACCCGCTAATTATAAGCTGGGGATATGATGCGTTGTTTCCTTCTGATTCTCAATTTTTAGACTATCATCAAATGCAGGGCACACGGGATTTTTCAGCATTCTTAACTACTGCAAAAGCAATTGAGTTTATGAAGGAAAACAATTGGCCTGAAGTTGCGAAGTGGTGCAGAGATCTTGTAAAGGAAAATGCTTTACGTTTTTGTGAATTAGTTGGCTCGGAGCCTTTATGTCCGATTACGGATGAATTCCTAGGGCAAATGTTCAGTATTCCGATCTTAACACCTGAACCTGAAAAACTGCAAAGCCATTTGTTCGAAAAATATAAAATTGAAATTCCTGTTATGCGTCACGCCGACAAAACTTATTTACGCTATTCAATTAATGCATTTAATTCGCAAGATGATCTAGACAGATTATATAAAGCGCTTCAGGAAATAATAGAAACCACGGAATTAATAACTTATCCCGAAGGGAAGCCTTTGACTAAAAACTAGTAAAATGAAAAAAGTAATTATTTGTAAAGATGCGCCGCTGCCAATTGGTCCGTATAGTCACGCTAATTTAGTGCCTGCTTCCGGCAATATGTTATTTGTATCCGGACAGGTGGCGAAGGATTCAAAAACGGGAGAATTAATTTTAGACGATATAAAAAGTGAAACGAAAAAAGTAATGCAAAATGTTGGCGCTATATTATCAGAAGGAGGAATGGATTTTACGAATATTGTTAAGACCACTATTTTTTTAACCGATATGAAAAAGTTTGGTGATATGAACGAAGTTTACGGTTCGTTTTTCACCGGTAATTATCCGGCACGCGAAACAGTACAGGTGAGCGCTTTGCCACTTGGCGTGAATGTTGAGATCTCGGTTATTGCGGTAAAATAATAATCCGGTTTTAGCGTTTATATCAAAGGAATTCCTCATAAAAAAGAAATTGAAAACGGACTATTGTAATAAAGTAAAAAACTTTCCCGGCAATTTTAAAAATAATATTGCGGAAATACACTTGTGTTTTTTTGTTATCTTTTTTTCTTTTTCGGCTTATAGCCAAACAACCATTAAACCTGAAAAGTTTTTTAGCGCAGGAATTAATTTAAGCGGAATAGGCTGGTCCAATAGTGGTATCACATCAACCGGCAGTGATGTTTTTGCGCAGACTATCAATCCCGGTTATGGAATTTTAGAAGGCGCAAACGGTTCCCAGCGTCCTTCCATAATTGCGAACTCCGGCATCGGGATCTTCGGAGGTTATATTTATAAAGGCAAGCACAACAATTATACAGGTATTGAAGTTGAAATTCAAAGGAACCGTGCCTGCTATACATATCAATATCCATTTAGCTATCCTTATAAAGGAGCAACAGAAAAGGATTGGGTTGATACGGATGATTACTTGAAATTTTCTGTTGCTTTTACAAGATCTTTCCGCCTGTTTAGAAATACCGAAGAGAATCATAAACATTTATACATACGTGAATCGTTTGGAATTACAACTTTCCATAAAAATTTCGGTATTATTTTGCATCCTGGTTATACTGAGGATTGGACAGAAAACAATACAGGAATGAAATTAAAAGTGCTGGATGTGAACAAACAAAGCTTGATGATCGGTTCGGAGATCGGAAGAAAATTCTCTCTTAAAAATAACAGATTACTTGATATCGGCCTTGTTTATTATTTTCCGTTGAGCGATACAAGACATGTTGAATATGAATTTTACAAGAGTAGTGTTATAACCAGTAAAAATACAATTACTTATAGCGGCTCAACCATAATGCTGAATGCGCGTTATACACTGCTGTATAAAATGAAGGAAAAAGTTATTGATTCAACTGAAATGATTCCGTTTGACGATCTAGCTGTTGATTCAACACAAATAAAACATCACGATAAAATTTATCACCACCATAAAATTAACGGCCGGAAATTTAATGTTCAGGAATCATTGGAAGTTAATTCAGGAGTGATTACCGTTACCGTTTGGGATAAGAACAGAGTGGATGGTGATGAGATCTCATTGTATTTAAATGAAGAATTAGTTTTAGAAAAATATACCGTTTCAAAAACCAAAAAAGAGATCATACTAAACCTGAAACCCGGAAAAAATATTTTAGTTATGCACGCTCTTAATTTAGGCCGTGTGCCTCCGAATACTGCCGCGTTAAAAATCAACGACGGCACTATAAATAAGAACGTAACGCTTATTTCAGATCTGAAAAATAGCGGAGCGCTCGAATTAATTTATAATCCTTAGCGCTCCGGATAGAAATTAAACTAATTTACCCCTTTACTAGTGTCCCTTTCGTGTCTTTCTTTCCCAGCCATTCAGCAACAGGAACGTATTCATTCATGTCTTTTGTTTTTACCAATGCAGTTCCTTTTGCAACGCATACTTTAAAATCACAAATGTATTTTGGTGAGCAGCCTTTGTAAAAATTTATTTTTCCGAAAACAAATTTGTCAACCTTTACATCTTCCTGTTTGCTAGCGATGTTCGATTCGTAACCGCTCGGACATCTGCTGAAATTATGAATTTGTATATCGTGGCCTTTACTTTTTTCGTTTTCAATAATGACATTACAGATCTTCTCATCAACAAAATCATGAACTTTGGTCCACTCGGCCCATTCATCTTCATCAGTTGTTGAAACTGCCGTTTTTATTGGCGGCATTGTTGTTTTAAACGAACACAGTGCAAAGGCAATAGCTCCAGCTATTCCCAGTAATCCAATTTTCGCAATTGTAGTTTTCATGGTTTTTATGTTTTAAGGTTGAAGGGATGTTAGTTTTAATTTTAAAATAAATTCGGCAGCTATCAGATTAAATAACCAGCTGATCCAGGCTGTAATAATTATAACTTTCAAATGTTCCATATTAATTGTAAGTGATAAAAAAGGCACCCATAAACGTAATGTAACGGCCGCAAAAGTCATGGCATAACTGCGCACCATCCACTTAATATGCTCGCTGACCCGTTTTTTGCGGATGGTGTTAACCGCCATAAAAGTTGTATAAAACCATAGAATACTCATCAGTATAAAACCTATAGATGCATAAAAACCTCCATTTGCATAAAAAGCCATGTAAAAACCTGTTGGAGCAGCAATAAATAATATGGCGGACACATAAACCTTACCTAAAACGCGGTGCAGGTTTAGATTTTTACGCCGGATATATTTAATAAATTGGAGCGGACCAAGTACAATTGCCAACATGCCGCCAAAAATATGAATGTAAAAAGCGGTGCGCCAAATGGGATGATTAACTAAAATTGGTTTGGTGAGGAGAAAGTTAATATCGGGCCTGAAATTCCAATACATAAACGTAATTCCAAATAACAGGAAAGCAAAACCTGTCATGACAACGAATGGTATTTTGTAAACTAATTTTAAAATCACCCGAACAGATTTTTATTATTAACGTAAACATAGACCAAGCGTTACAGAATGTAAATAGCTTTAACAAATTTTGGAACTTAAGAAATGTTATAAAAACAAAAAGCCGGAATGTTATTCCGGCTTTAATGTTTCAACCGTATCCCGGATTTGCTTAAGCTTATCCGTCGGTTTATGGTATATCTCTATGCGAACAAATATAATGCCTGCAGTATTATGCTAATGTTAAGATTTGCTAAACGGGTTAGTGTGCCTGATAATGATTTAAACAGGAAATAAACAATCAGTATGTTTTATTTTTTACCGGTCTATAATTCTTAGCTATGTATTTAATAGCTTCTTCCTGCGTAAGCACCGAAAAGTTCCGGTAACGGTGATGCACATCAATAATTTCTTCAATGGCTGATTCAACTATCTTTTTATTTTTCCATGTATTAAGATGTTCAATTACGGTAGCCAGGCAACCTTTTTTATAAGCAATTTGTCCGAGCACATGTACTAATGTCTTGCTTACTCTTGCAGTATTATCAAATTCCAATTCTTTTAGCATTGGTAAAATATTTTGCGGGAATTTACGGCCGCGCAGTTCAATGCCGTGACAAATTTCCCGGCGCACTTCTTTATCTGCATGATGCAAATATTTTTTTGCCCACTTTAAAACCGGCCTCGGATTTTTCTCACCCATTTTTTTTACGGAGCCAATTACTGCGTTTCTTACTGAGTGATGTGTATCAAATAATCCTGTATCAAAAAAATGTTCAACAGATTCAAATTCACTAATACCAATTTCACCGGCGGCATTAATAACAGTTTGACGGATCTTAAAATCTTTTTCTTTTAATAATTTTTGCAGAAGTGAAATAATTTTTTTCTGAAGATCTTTGTTTTGAAAATAAATTCGTCCTAAAGCTAAGTAAGCCGACTTACGGATGTAAGTATCTTCATCTGAAAAATAGCCTGGAATTTTTGTGTTAGAATTTTTTTGAATGCCGTTGAGTATGGTTTGATGGATCTGCTCAACAAGCTGAATTCTTTTTTCCTTACTTAAACTGTAAAAACCCGGCATGGAAATTTAAATTTTTTATGCTCACGTAAGGGCAACCAGTTTTTTTATTGTCATACCAACGAAAACTATTTTATAGTGTTTACGAGAAAGTTAATAGTAACATCGTCAGACATGGTCCAGCTGTTTCCGCCAACAGTATAATCTATCCGGTTAAGTGTAAATGATGCTTTAAGAATTGCAGTATTCCCTGATTCGGTATATGAAAATGGAATTATTACATCCTTGGTAACGGCTTTAATTGTTAGTTTGAAAAAACCTTTAAAGGTGCCATCTTTTTCTTTTGAGAATGAAGTTGATTTTAAACTGATCTTAGGGAAACCGGATACATTAAAATATTCTTCTTTTTTTAAATGAGAATTCCTTAGATCAATTCCGGTATTAATTGTATTTACATCAATACTTGCCTCCATAAAACCCTTTGAATAAGTTGCAGCATCAAAATTAATGACAGCAATCAGTCCTCCAAATGAACCATCAACAGTAAGGCCTGCATTTTTAATTTTAAAAGTAATGGCCGACTTACTCACTTTCCATTGAGTTTGTGAAAAGGAAAAGTTGGTTCCGCTTAAAAATAATAAGACTATAATTGCAACTTTCTTCATTTTATATAATTTCAAATTTAATTATTTATTTGATTAAAAAGCAATTTTAATGTGGGAATAATGTAAATATTATGAATATTCTCTTACCATTAATAATTGCCTTCGTTAATGGCGCCTTTTTGATTACAAATTAATTCGCAGTAAAATGAATATTTTAAAAAAGATTGTACATTTGATGTATGGGTGAGGTTAGAAATACTATTAAATTGTTGCGCTTTCCTTTTTCAGTATTTCTGTTACCCATTTTCTTGCTTTCTCTATTTTACATTCATCCGGTTTTTAATTATGAATTAGTTTTGATTTTCCCTTCAGTATGAACAAAGCTCATTTAATATTTTTAGCTTTCATCATCTCTTTTGTTTGTTGTTCACAGAACAATAAATATGACTGGA
This sequence comes from Bacteroidia bacterium, assembly GCA_035567575.1. Lineage (GTDB taxonomy): Bacteria > Bacteroidota > Bacteroidia > B-17B0 > Aurantibacillaceae > JAHEYG01. The sequence goes on along the minus strand of DATMPR010000186.1, from coordinate 2,096 downwards.
ATTTAAAGAAAAGTGAAAATGGTATAAATGTTTATTCACGGAAAACAGAAAGCTCGGCGTTTAAAGAACTAAAATCGGTAGTTTATATAAAAACTTCTTTGAGCAGCATTATCACTTTAATTTATGATTGGGAAAATTATCCGAAATGGGTTTATAAATGCGGGCGATCTTCGAAATTAAAGAGTGTGAAAGATACTATGGTTCATTACCAAACCGTAGTAGTGCCGTGGCCTTTCGAAAACAGAGATTTTATTGCAAGCACTGTTTTTTCGCAAGATAAATTAACGGATATAATTACGATCACATCCGTCAACAATCCGAAATTTATCCCTGAAGTTAAATCTCATCAACGGATCACTGAATTAAAAGCTATCTGGACCTTAGTTCCACTAAAGGAGGGAAACGTTCAAATAACATATCAATTATTTGTAAATCCGGGAGGTTCTATTCCCGCAGCTTTGGTAAATTTTGCCGCTGTAAACGGACCGTATGAAACTATGGTCAATTTTAAGGAACAGATAATGAAAAAAAAATATCAGGAGGCTAAGGTCTTAAACATAAAAGAGTCTAAATAATATCTACATTCCTCTCTCTTTATCTAAATACGATTGCACAACATCAATAGCATTATCAATTACATCGCTAAGCGCGGTAATAAAAGTTCCGGGTTTTGCCATGTCTAATGCGTGTTTCAATGCTTCGATCTCTTTTGGAATGTATTCATACGATTGAGTTGGGGTCGATTCCTTTATACCTTCTACTAATAATCTTACAATATCATCTGCTTCACGGCCACGTAAAAATTTATCCTGACGGATAATAATGTGATCAAACATTTCTGCTGAAATTCTTCCCATGTCTCTGATATCATCATCGCGCCTGTCGCCGGTGCCCGTTATGATGCCAATTTTATAAGGTGATTCAATAGTAGATAAAAATTCTTTTATCCCGCGGAAACCATCAGCGTTGTGTGCGAAGTCGATCAGCACTTTATACTCTTTAAAATCAAAAATATTCATTCGTCCCGGTGTTTGTGATGCCGATGGAATAAATGTTTCGAGATTAGTTCTTATATCTTCAATAGTAAAACCATAAGCGTAAGTTGCTAAAGTTGCTGCAAGCACGTTGGCGATCATAAATGTAACACGGCCGCCAAACGTTAATGGGATGGTACTTACTTTTGCGACTCTGAATTTCCATTCACCTTTTTTAATAGTAATGAAACCATTTTCGTATATCGCAGCGATTCCGTTTTTTTTGCAATGGTCTGTAACTATTGGATTATTTTCATCCAGACTAAAATAAGCAATTTTACAATCTACTTCTGAAGCAATGCCTACACAGTGTTTGTTATCAGCATTCAGCACTGCATAACCATCTCGTTTTACGCTTTTGGCAACAACACCTTTTACGTTTGCCATTTCTTTTAATGTATTAATATCCATTAAACCCATATGGTCTTCCTGAATATTTGTCACAACTCCGACATCACATCTTCCAAAGCCTAAACCTGAACGTAAAATTCCGCCCCGAGCAGTTTCTAAAACAGCAAACTCAACTGTCGGATCTTTCAAAATAAATTCCGCACTTACCGGTCCGGTTGTATCACCTTTAGTGAGCATTGAGTTTTGTACATAAATTCCATCTGATGTGGTGAAACCAACTCTGTAACCATTATTTTTTACAATGTGTGCAATTAAACGCGTCGTTGTGGTCTTACCATTAGTTCCGGTAATTGCGATAATCGGAATACGACAATCTTTTCCGGGAGGATACAACATATCAATAACCGGAGCAGCTACATTACGTGGTAAACCTTTTGCAGGAGCAAGATGCATTCTGAATCCCGGTGCAGCATTTACTTCCAAAACAACACCGCCTGTAACTCCTAATGGCTCACTTAAATTTTTCGCCATAATGTCGATACCGCAAATATCCAAACCAATTACACGTGAGATGCGTTCGCAAATAAAAATATTATTCGGGTGCATGATATCAGTTACATCTGTTGAAGTTCCGCCCGTACTTAAATTTGCTGTGCCTTTTAAATAACACAACTCATCTTTTTTCAAAACAGTTTCTAAAGTGTAATTATT